>NZ_JBFAOJ010000029.1:43722-91629 GCF_040675205.1 Streptosporangium sp. NPDC049644
CGGGCAAGGAGGTCAACGCGTTCTCGTGCAGAAGGAATGTGGTGAGGCTGGTGAGACCGCCCACCGATTCCGGCAGAGCGGTCAGCTGGTTGCGTGACGCGCGCAGTTCGGTGAGTCTGGTGAGACCGCCCAGCGACGTCGGTAAGGCTGCCAGCTTGTTCACCTGCAGTTCCAGTTTGGTGAGGTTGCTGAGGCCGCCGAGTGACTCGGGCAGGGCGGTCAGCTGATTCTCGCTCAGGTCCAGCGTGGTGAGGCTGGTGAGACCGCCCACCGACTCCGGCAGGACGGTCAACCGGTTGTGTGACGCGCGGAGCCAGTCGAGGCCGGTGAGATCACCCAGCGACTCAGGCAGGGCGGTCAGCTGGTTGCTGCCCGCCAGGAGCTGGGTCAGTTTCGTGAGGTTGCCCAGCCACTCGGGCAGGGCTGTCAGCTGGTTGAAGCTCAGATCCAGTTCGGTGAGGTTGGTGAGGTTGCCCAGCCACTCGGGCAGGGCTGTCAGCCGGTTGTGGCTCAGGTCCAGTGCAGTGATATGGGTGAGGTCGTCGTTCACCGACTCGGGTATCACGTCGATGTGCTGCCAGGACAGGTCGAGTACGGTCGACCCGTCACTCAGGCACCTGCTGATCCCGTCTCTGACAACTTTCTCGTCATAGCCGACCCTGTCCAAGGTTGTTCCTCCCCGTGTCACGCGCATGTCCGGATGCCGTTTCGAGCGCGAGGGCGAGGTTAGGCGCCGGTAATGGGGAATGGCTTGGAAATCGCTGACAGGCCGTGGAGGCGTCCTCCAGATGGAGACGGGAATTGATACCGGTGGTCGGTCACGGCGGTCCGGCCCCAGATGCTGGGTTCGGTGGTCACCGGTCGGCGCAGGAGCGCGGTCGACAGGTGGACGTCACCGGTGGCGGCGTTGCGCACCATGCTGTCGGGGTCGGCGGTCGGCGCGACCAGGAGTCGCGGATGACGTCGGGGTTGGACGCGGCCTGCACGCGACCAGTGGGAGGTGTCGGTGACTGCCTGGTCGATCGGCCAACATGCCGCGCTCACACACCCGTCAATGTGACAGGGGCTCTCGCCTGCCCTGGTGGAAGAGACGTCGAGAAGGCGCGAGCTTACTGCGACTTATTTGCAATAAACTGTCGAGGGCAGGAAGCCGCCCCTCGGGAGGACGCCATGAGCGTGATCGGTCAGGAGCAGCCCACGACCACACCCGAGGTGGTCCGGGCCTGGGTCGGCGGCTGGGCCGTTTCCCGTTCGGTGCGGCCCCCGGTCGAGATGGCCGGTGGATTCCGGCTGGATGTCGGACTGCCCGGACATCGCGTCCGCCACGTGCTCTTCGACCTCGACCAGGTGGCCGAGCTGGCCGTCACCCTGACTGCTCCGGGCACCTGGATCAAAGCGTCCGCGCCCGCCGAGCGGGTCGCGCCCCTGCTCACCTCGGCCTGGACCGTCGGCGAGCCGGAGTACCTGATGACCGTGCCGCTGCGCCGGGCCACCGCGCTCGCTCCGGACGGCTACACGCTGCGTACCGCGACAAACGGCGGGATCACGACCGTACGGATACACGACGCCGATGGAACGACGGCCGCGAGCGGGCAGATGGGGGTGGCCGGCCCGGCGGCCGTGGCCGACAGGATCCTGACCGATCCGGCACACCGCCGCCGGGGCCTGGGCAGCGTCCTGATGACCGCGCTCGGCGACGCCGCCGCCAAGCGGGGCGCCGCGACCGGCGTCCTGGTGGCCACCCGGGACGGCCTCGCGCTCTACCGTGCCCTGGGATGGACCCTGCGGGAAGCGATCACACCCGCGTACCTCCCCGAAAACGAGTAGGCGATACGCCTGCCTGTTTCCCCGGGCGTGGAAACCACACGTGACCCGCGGCTACCGTCTCATCCTCGGCCCACGCGATTCACCGCGATCGGCGGTGGCCGCGTTCGTCCTCATATCTCCGTATCATCGACTACATGACCGCTGAATACCCGGAATCCTTCCACCGTGGTGAGCTGCGCGTCTCCCATGCCGAGCGCGAAGCGGTGGTGGCACGGCTGAACGAGGCGGCGGCCGAAGGCCGTATCGACCTGGCCGAGCTCGATGAGAGGCTGGAACAGGCGCTGACCGCCAAAACCTACGCCGATCTGGCGCCCCTCACCGCCGACCTGCCGCCCGTGGTTTCGCTGGACCCGGGACAGCCGCTGGTCCTCAAGGGGGGCCTTCACGGCGCGGCGCGCGTCGGGCGCTGGCAGGTACCCGCGAAAGTAGTCGCGTACGGCGGCATGGGCGGTGCCAAGCTCGATTTCACCCAGGCCGACTGCCGGCTGCCCGTGGTCGAGGTGGAAGCACACGGCCAGATGGCCGGGGTCACGATCGTTCTCCCCGACGGCTGGGCCGTGGAGACCGGCGGGATGGATCCCGGCCTCGGCGGTCTGAGGGACAAGACCACTTCCGACCGGCTGCCGGGCACGCCACTGATCCGTCTCACCGGCACCGGCGGCCCGGCAGGCGTGGTCGTCCGCCATCCCAACGGCTTTGAACGTCGCAGGCTGAAGCGCATATCTGCGCAACGTCCTTGATCTCATCCTGACGGCCTGGTGCGGCGGGCCCGCGGCGGGGTGATTCACCAGAGGATGGTTCGGGATTCGGTCTCCACGCTGCGAGGGGATGCGCACTTTCAACCAGTGGGTTGACCGGTGGGTGACCTACGGCCTACAGTCCTTTCAACCATTGAGTTGAAAGGGGAGGGGATGACCACGGACGCGCTGTCCCGGGTCTTCGCCGCCCTCGCGGATCCGACCCGGTGTGACATGGTGGCCCGGCTCGCCGAGGGCGACGCGACCGTGAGCCAGTTGGCCGAGCCGTACCGGATGACGCTGCAGGCCGTCTACAAGCACCTGCGGGTGCTTGAGGACGCCGGGCTCGTCAGCCGGCCGCGGGGGCCGCAGCCCCGGCCGGTGCGCCTGGAGGTCCAGGCCCTCGACCTGATGGACACCTGGATCGAGCGCCACCGGGACCGTGTCGAGCGGCGCAACCGCCGCCTTGACGCCGTTCTGGCGGAGATGAACGGAGACGAACATGAACAGGATCACGGAGACGGTCATCGAAGCCGACCCGAGGCTGCCGGTCATCCGGATGACTCGTGACTTCGCGGCCACGCCCGAGCAACTGTTCCGCGCCCACACCGATCCCGCGTTGTTCACCCGCTGGGTGGGCCCCGATGCCACGGCCACCCGGATCGAGCACTGGGACGCGCGTACCGGTGGCAGCTGGCGGTACGTCTCAATGCACGACGGCACGGAGTACGGGTTCCACGGCTGCTTCCACGAGGTACGGCCGGACCGTATCGTGCAGACCTTCACGTTCGACGGCGATCCCGACGGAGTCACGCTGGAGACGTTGTGGTTCGAGGACCTGGGCGACGGCCGTACGCGACTGCGGACACAGTCGCTGGTCGACAGCTTCGAAGGCCGCGATGCGTGGCTGCGCAGCGGTATGGAGATCGGTGTCAACGAGGGTTACGCGAAGCTGGAGAGGATGCTCACCGATGGCGCTGTCTGACCACCCGGCCGAGCGACACCTGCGGGTCGCCGGGCTGTTCACGGACCGGGTTCGCGGCACCAGGTCCTGGGACGCGCCATCCCCGGTCGCCGGCTGGGCCGCCCGCGACGTCGTGCGTCACCTGACCGAATGGTTCCCCGGGTTTCTCGCCTCCGGTGCCGGCATCGAACTGCCCCGCGGACCGTCGGTGGACGAGGACCCGGTCGCCGCGTGGCGGGTTCACTGCGACGGCGTGCAGGCGGTGTTGGACGATGCGGGGACGGCGCATCGGGAACTCGTCAATCCACACGTCGGCAGCCTGCCGGTGGAGACCGCGATCGACCGGTTCTACACCGCCGACGTGTTCATGCACACCTGGGATCTCTCCAGGGCCACCGGCCAGGACGACCGACTGGACCCCGACTTCTGTGCCCGACTCCTCGGTCAGATGGAGCAGATGGAGCAGGTCCTTCGCTCTTCCGGCCAGTACGGCGCCCGGGTCGAGGTACCCGACGGTGCGAGTACTCAGACCAGACTGCTGGGTTTCATCGGCCGGGACCCGTTCTGGCCGGGGCGGTGATCGGGACAGCTCGCTGATCCGCATGTCCGTCACCACCGGCCCCGGGTCCGGTGACGCTATCGGGGGGTCAGCACACAGAACTCATTGCCATCGGGATCGGCCATCAGCACCCGACCGACCGCGCGTCGGCCGATGTCGATTCGAGTCGCTCCGAGGGAGACGAGACGGTCGACCTCCGCTTGCTGATCATCGTGCGCAGGTGGAGCCAGGTCGAAGTGCAGCCTGTTCCTCCCTGTCTTCGGCGTTACCGGCGGACCGCCCCATGTGATCTTCGGACCGCCGTGCGGCGAGCGGATCGCGGTCTCCTGGTCCTGGTCCCAGACCAACGGCCAGCCCAGCGCCTCGCTCCAGAAGTACCCGACCTCCTGCGAACCGTCACACGCGAGCGCTCCGACGAATCCGCAGTCGGCGAGGAAGTCGTTGCCCGGTCCGATGACGCAGAACTCATTGTCCTCGGGGTCGGCGAGCACCACATGACCCTCCTCCGGGCGTTGCCCGATGTCGATGTGCCGCGCACCGAGTTCGAGCGACCTCGCCACCGTCCGCTGCTGGTCCTCCAGGGACGTGCTCGTCAGATCGAAGTGCATCTGGTTCGGACCGGTCCTCTTCTCCTGGGTCGGAAGGCATCGGATCCGGAACCCGGTGTCATCGCTCGGCAGGAGCGCGATGCCGTCGTGGGGGTCGTCGACCGTCTCCCAGCCCAGGACCCCGGCCCAGAAGCGCGCGAGACGGAGTGGATCGTTCGCGTCGAAACAGAGCGCGACGAGCTGAGAGGTCATCCCGCGTCTCCGATCTGCTGGACTCGCACCCGCGTCCTGGCGCATGACGGAAGCAACGCTAGCCCGCACGAGGACTGCGACGCCAATGCTTATGAGTCAGAAGGCGACGCTTCCGGCGCACGATCCGCGATCGGTGACTCAGCCGCCTTCGACACCGTCGACGAACAGGAGGCGCCGGGCCGGTGCGGTCCCGCGGACGGCGATTCGTCCCCGGCCAAGGTCGGCAGATCTCGCGGGGGACCGCGTCGAGTCGTACGAGCAGGAGTCCACCGGTGTCCCTGTTCTGGTTCCAGATGTAGGCGAAGGTTCCCCCGCCCCGGCCCCGGTGAAGGGTGGTGGTGTCCTTGCCCTTATGCCCGGGTTCTGGTCAGGGCGTCTGCCGTGCCGGCTTGGCCCTCGTGCCGACGCCGCCGAACAGGGCGAGGCCGCTGATGACGATCCGCGGCGCCCCACGCTTCCTGCGCGCGGCGCCTCTGCCGAACCCGCCGAACAGGCCGAAGCCCTTGACCTCGACTTCGACGTCGTCGGGAACGACGACCTCCGTGTAACCCCATAGGGCGAAGACCCGGATCCGGATCTCGCGGTCGGTGAAGCGGGCGTCGCGCAGATCGATCTCGCCGCCGCCGAACATCGACAACGACGTGAACTCGCGCGGGGCGACCCACTGACCCTGGCGGGTGAACCAGCCGAACACGCTCACCGCGAAGCGGGAGCTGGGCGCGTCCTCCACCACCAGCGTGTCCGTGCGGCCGGGCTCGGGGAGATCGCGGCCCGCGCGCTCCAGCTCGCCCCTGGTCTTCGCCTCATAGATCTCGGTGAGCCGCCGGTCCAGCTCGGCCAGCTCGATCCACCCCATGGCGGCGGCCGTCCGCAGTCGTTCGGCCGCATGCTCACGGTCCTCGCCGGAGGCGCGCACCTGGTGGTCCGCACGGGGATGCTCGGCCATGCCTCAGTCCTGTTCCGTCGATCAGCGTGACTGACGACATCCTATTATCCAAGTGGACAATAACTCATTCAGGGGGCTCCAACCCGGATTCCTCCACCATGTGAGCCCCCATCATCGCGGCCAGCTGGACACGGAACTCCGCCTCATGCGCGGGATCGTCGGGATCGCGTGCCATGCCCGCCAGCCACGACCGCCCGCCGATGGCGAACCCGTACGCCGCCGACAGCCCGATCAGCGCCACCGCCTCGATACGAGACCGGCTCGGAGCGCGCCGCCCGGCCAGCGCGGCGCGGATCCCCGCCTCGATCGCGTCCATCAGCTCCACCAGCTCCGGCCGCGCGGCCCCCCGATAGTCGGCATGCATCTCGGCCCAGACGAACAGGCGCAGATAGCGCTCGTCGGCCAGGGTGTCGAACAGCACTCTCGTGATCCCCGCTGCGGTGGGTACGCCCCGCTCGGCGCTGATCCGCTCGCGTACCCGTTCCTCGATCCGATCGTTCTCGGCCATCAATACCTCGCGGACCAGGGCGGCGTAGGTGCCGAAGTAGTGCGTCACGAGCCCGTGGGCGACACCGGCGGCCGCGGCGATCTGCCGCAAACTGACATTGTCCGGGCCTCGTTCTCTGATCAGCCGGGCTGCCGCCGCCAGCAGCTCCGCCCGTGATTCCTCGGGACTGCGCCTACGCCTTCTGGATGTCATGCCCGGCAGCCTATTGTCCATTGGACAACAGGCCGTCACCTGCACACCATCGTCACCCTGTGCCGTGGGCGCCGCGCCCTAGACCCCCCGGCGTCCTCCACGGTGATGGGCCGGGTCAAGGCCTCGAACACCACGGAACCGCGGCGAGACCAAAAGAAATTTCCGAAGTCGCGTAATCCGGGCGAGTGGCCGGACTCCTTCCTCGGTGAGTGAAAGGAGCTCGGATTGAGCAAGATGAGATCTGCCCTCGTGCTGCCGCTGTCGGTGTCGCTGATGATGGGCGGGGCGGCGCTGGCGGCGCCGTCGCCCGCCGTGGCGGCGGCCCCGGCGGCCCAGTCGCGGTTCGCCTGCGACGAGGTGGATGCCAAGGACAAGGGCTGGGTGCTGCCGATCTACGTCCACCAGCCTGGGCAGGACAGCTGGGAGGACGACGGCGCCGCCCTGCTGAACACCATCTGGGAGACCGACCAGACGGTCGATTCGAGCGCGGAGCGGTTCGGGGTCTCCCGGCGGCTCCGGTTCGTGCAGGACGGTGACTGCCGTCCGGTGGTGGCGAAACTGCCGTTCACCAAGGGGCGCAACCGGGCCGAGATGGGCAAGGCGATGGCGGAGAACCTCGCCTCCCAGCCGGCCCTGGTGCGTACGCTCTGGCAGACCAACCGGGTCAAGCCGTTGTACTTCGTCAGGGACAACGAGATCACCGGCTCCTGCACGGGCGGCGGCGCCAACGCCGGCCTGAGCACCGGCAACGTCATCCTCCCGCGCTGGTGCTGGAGCGAGGCCGGGCTCACCCACGAGCTGATCCACAGCTTCGGGCTCTCGCACTGCGACGGGGGCGGCGTGAACGGCAACGACCCGGTCTGCCGGAACATGGGCACCCGGAAGGAGTGCACGAGCGACCTCGCGGCCAACTACCACCTTGACTCGTGCCGGATCGACGACTTCCGCTACTTCGAGCCGACGCCGGTACGGCAGCCGGAGCTGGAGAAGCTCAGGAACGTCGCGTTCAGCCCGTACCTGATCCAGGACCAGCCGAGCCCGGTGTGGCGGTTCCGCATCAAGGTGGTGGACGGCGGCAGATGCCTCGACGCGAGCGCGGCGCAGGTCGTGCAGCGCGCGTGTACGGACGGCTCCGCGCAGACGTGGCAGCGCAGCATCGACGACGACGGGTACCTCACGATCCGCAACGCGGCGAACGGCCGCTGCCTGACCATGGCGGACACCGTGGTGACCGGCCCGTGCGCGAAGAAGGACAGGTCGCAGCAGTGGCTGCCGCAGGCCGGTCAGGACAGGACCAACTTCACCGCCCGCTCCGGCGGGCAGCTGTCCGTCAAGGACAACCGTGACGGCGGAGCGGTGGTGCGCGACGGCAAGGGTGAGTTCGTGGCCGAACCGCTGGACGGCCTGGCCTCCTCGCCCACCCGGCCGAGCACCCCGGCTCCGACCGCTACCTCGCAGCCGACCGCCGGGCCGACCGCGTCACCGACCTCTGCTCCGGAGCCGGCCGGCACGCCGGGCCCGGTCGAGTCACCCGCCCCTGATCCCGCGGAGACTCCCGCACAGGGCCGGAACGTCCAGTTCAAGAGCACGTACGGCACCTGCCTGACCGCCTCCGGCACCAGGGTGCGCCTCGGTGCCTGCGGTACCAGGTGGAACGTCGCGACGGTCGGCAAGCACGTGCGGATACGCCACCAGAACCGCTGCATGGCACTCGGCAAGGTCAGCGGTGGCAAGCGCTCGGTCGTCCTGGTCAAGTGCGCCGAGGCCGGCAAGGGACAGCACTGGCTGCTCGAAAAGGCCGGCGGCTCGATCACGCTGAAGGCGGCGACCACGAAGGCCACCCGGCTCATCGCCCTCACCGCCAAGCCCGCCGGCGTCTACGCCAAAGCCGCATATCAGAAGAATTCCATCAAATTTATAATCAGATAAATGACCGAACCGGAAAGCGCGGACCCGGCCCTGACCCGGCTGGTCAGGACCGGGGACGACCGCGCCGTCTCCGAGTTGTACGAGCGGCACCACCCGGCCGTCATCGCTTTCGCCCGCCGGCTGTGCCGGGACCCGCACACCGCCGAGGACCTGGCAAGTGAGGCGTTCGCGCGGACCCTGCGCACCGTCCGGAGCGGCCCGACCGGCCCGACCGGCGACTGGCGTCCCTACCTGTACGCGGTGGTCCGCAACACGGCGGCGGAGTGGGCGCGCTCCGATCAGCGGTTCGTGCCGACCGACGAGTTCCGCGAGGACGATCTCACGACGGCCGCGCCGGAGCCGCCGGACGATCTCGTGACCCGCGCCTACCGCTCGCTGCCGCCACGCTGGCAGACCGTGCTCTGGCACACCCTGATCGAGGACGAGGAGCCCGAGCGGGTCGCGAAGATCCTTGGCATCACTTCCGGCAACGTCGGCGTGCTGGCCTTCCGCGCCCGCGAGGGGCTGCGCGAGGCGTACCTGGCCGCGCACGTGTCCAGCGCGTCACCCCGCTGCCAGGAGTACGCCGAACCGCTGGCGGCGATCGTGCGCAAGAGAAGCGGCCGCCCTCCGCGGGCACTGCGCGCGCACCTGGAATCCTGCGCGAGCTGTGCCCGGGCACACACGGAGCTGCTCGACCTCAACGCCACACTCCGCGCGGCGCTGCCGATCGCACTGTTCCCGCTCGCCCTGGAGGCGAGGAAGGGGATACCGGCCATGGCGGGGGCCGGGAAGTCGGCCGCCGCGTCGAAGGGGGCCGCGATGCCGGGCTGGGCGATCCCGGTGTCGGGGGCGGCTGCGATCATCGCCGCCGCCGTGGCCGTGTTCGGCCTGTCATGGGACCCGGCCCCCTCCCCGCCCGCGCAGGTCGCCGCTCCCGCGCCGAGCGCGTCACCCACCCCGAAGCCCACCCGTGTGAAGACCCGGGCGCCCGCCCCGGTGAAGACCCCGACCGTCCGCGCGACGACGCCGAGACCCGCGTCGAGGTCCCCCCACAGGCCCACTCCCCAGCCGGGCACCCGGATCGCCTACGCGGGCCGGTGCGTCGGCGCGGTGGGCGGGCTGGTGGCGGCGCTGCCGTGCGCCGACCCGCGTACGGCCTGGCGTACGCGGGGCGGTGCCCAGCGGTTCCAGCTCGTCCACGTCGCCGGTGGCCGCTGCCTGGCCGCCGGCGAGCAGTACGACACCGTCGCCTTCAACGGCGGCGGCATGCTCGCGGTCCGGCTCAGGCCCTGCTCCTCCGCCCCGGCCCAGCGCTGGCACCGCCCGGCCTTCAGCGACGGCGTGCGCCGACTGGTGAGCGTCCCTTCCGGCAAGGCGCTGTCCATCGGCAAGGAGTTCGTCGGCAAGCGTCCGCCGACGGCGTTCATCCTCTACGGCCCCTACACCGGCTCAGCCGATCAGCGCATCACCCTCGTGGACGGCTGACCCGGCCTGCCGGCAGAACGAACCAGCAAGTCCTACCGGCGGGGTGAGGGGATGCGGCCCCGCGTGAGGTAGGCGATCGGACCGAAGGGCTGGACGAACAGCAACGGCCACCACAGCGCCTTACGTCCCCGGATCTGTCCGGCCGGCCTGCGCCACAGGTCCGCGGCCGCCGTGGCGGTGAGCGACAACTCTATGGAGACCAGCGTCAAAATCGCCGCCCGTTGCCGGTCGGAGAGGTCACGCCAGCGCTTGTGCGAACGTGCCATGAGTGCTCCTTGGTTGAGAACGGCGCGCGCTCGATGCGGAACAGTGCGGTGGTGATGTCGGAGAGTCTCCATGGACCTCCCTATCCTGACAGCGAAGGATTCATCACCGTACGGGGGCCGAGTGATCCGCGTTCTGCTGGCCGAGGACATGACCATGTTGCGCCAGGCACTGGCCGCCCTGCTGTCGCTGGAGGACGACATCGAGATCGTCGCCGAGGTCGCGGCCGGTGACATGATCGTGGCCACCGCGCTGCGCACCCGTCCCGACGTGGCCGTGATCGACATCGAGCTGCCCGGGACGGACGGGCTCAGTGCGGCGGCCGAGCTGCACGAACTGCTGCCCCAGTGCCGGACCCTGATCCTCACCGGCGTGGGGCAGCCGGGCAACCTGCGGCGGGCGCTGTCCGCGCACGTGGCGGGGTTCATGGTCAAGGACTCCCGGCCGAAGGAGCTGGCCGAGGCGATTCGTACGGTCGCCGGGGGCGGCAGGGTGGTGGATCCACAGCTCGCCTTCGCCGCTCTCGACCTCCCGGCCAGCCCGTTGACCGAGCGGGAGACCGAGGTGCTGCGACTGACCGCCTCCGGCGCCGAGCCGCCGGAGATCGCCGCGCAGGTCGGTCTCTCCTACGGCACGGTCCGTAACTACCTGGCCTCCTGCGTCACCAAGCTCAACGCGCGCAACCGGGTGGACGCGATCAGGATCGCGACCGAAGCGGGCTGGCTTTAGGCCCTGTCCCCCGCCCTGTCCCCTGGATCTTCCGCCCGGCAGGATCCGCGGGACCGGGCCCGAGATCGGCGGTCAGGGTGAAACGGTCGCCGTCGCGCCGTACGGTCAGGCTCCCGCCGGCCTCCTCGGTCCGCGCCGTGAGGTTGAGCAGCCCGTTGCCCGCCCGGCCGTGCCTCTCGGGGAGCGCGCCGTCGTTCGACACCCGCAGCCAGACGCTGCCCGCCTCCGGCGACGTCTCGATCTCGCAGGTCCGGGCACCGGAGTGCCGCACCACGTTGGTCACCGCCTCGCGCAGCACGATCGCCCCCAGCGAGCCGGTCGGTGTCGCGCCGAGCCGTACCCGCGCGTCGATCCCGGCGGCCGAGAGCATGGAACGCGCCGCCTCCACCTCCTCGCCGAACGCCGGCGCGGCCCCCTCCTCGGCGATCGACCGCACCGAGGAGAGCGCCTGTTCCGCGACCGTGACCAGCTCGGCCAGGTGCACTCGCGCCGCGCCGGGGTCGGCGTCGGCCAGCCGTACGGCCAGCTCGCCCTTGACGGCGATGGCGGAGAGCTGGAACCCCAGCAGGTCGTGTACGTCGCGGGCGATCCTCAGCCGTTCCTTGACCACCGACATCCGGGTCAGCTCCCGGCGGGCCTGTTCCAACTGCGCGGCGATGACCGGGAGGCGGCAGAGCGCGTACACCATGACCATTGACACGAGGCTGAGCAGCACGGTCACGTGCACGACGGAGCCGGGCGACAGCAGCAGGGGCAGGCAGACGAGGAGCGCGGCGAACACCCACGACCAGGGGGCTCGCATGTGGAAGAGCACCACGCCCGCGACCAGCCCGGCATAGGACGGGGGCACGAGGTCACCGACGAAGGCCATCGGGGTGAAGACCAGAACGATCTGCAGGAGCAGTGTCCCCCGCCAGGCCAGGTGTTCTCGCGGGAGCACGTGGCGCAACTGCAGCACGGCGACCAGCGGCAGGCAGACCACGACCACGATGACCTGGATCATGCTCGGCGCGGCGAGCGCCAGGTCGCGGGCGCCGAACAGTTTCAGCGCCACCGTACCGATGTGATCGATCTCCAGGACCAGCAGGACCACCCAGGCCAGCCAGCGGGGGGTGTAGATCCTTTCCCTGGCGCGCGGGCCGAGCGGGATCCGTGCCTCCAGCGACACGGTGCCGCCGGCTTCGGTGACCTCGGCCTCGACCGGCATCGCGGCCTCGCGCAGCGGTGCCCCGGGCAGGCCGGTGAAGACGATCCTGAGCCGGCCGGTATCGCCCACCTCGATCAGGCAGTGCTCGGGCGTGCCGTGCCGCAGCGCGGCGGTCACCGTACGCCGGAGCAGCGCGGCGAGGACGGCGTCGGCACGGTCCGGGAGGCGGAGCTCCGGAGTCTCGATCGAGGCCGGCACCCCGGCCGCGCCCAGCACCGACCGTGCGGCCGCCACCTCGGCCGCCAGCGACCTGTCGCGGTAGTCGTCGGCCACCGACCTGACCCGGTCCAGCGCCTCCCGCGCCACCTCGGCGATCTCGTCCGGCCGGTTCCGCGCCGCCCGGATGACGACGGCGAGCCGCTCGCCCAGGACCGCACGCAGTTCGTTCGCGATCCGCAGCCGCTCGCGCTCCACCTCGAACGAGGCATGTTCCGCGCGGGTCGCGCGCAGCTCTTCGACCAGGTGGGCCAGGCGCGCCATGGCGAAGAAGCCCAGCCCTATCGCGCCGGTCGCGAGCGTCGCCCAGGCCGCGTACACGAGCCCACCTCCGGGCAGCCACCACACCCTGATCAGGAACTCGGCGAGCGCGACGAGCGCCGCCGGCAGCCAGGAGACCCGGCCGGGGAAGCCGAGCAGTACGGAGGCGAGCAACAGCGCCGAGATCGGACCCCAGGAGTCGCCGATGACGGCGTACGGCCCGAAGGTCAGCAGCGCCTGGACCATCATGATCCAGCGGGATGGGACCCGGAGCACGACCAGCGCGTACAGGCAGCCGAGGGCGACCACGACGGCCGTGCCGAACGCGAGGACCGCCGCGTCCGGCGGCCTGCCGAACGATGTCCCGACCGTCAGGACGCTGATCCGGAAGGCGCCGTACATCAGAAGGCAGGCGAACGACGGCGACAAGGCCCACCGCATGCGCCGCCCCCTCATCGAATGCCCGGAATGGACATTATGTCCGCCGCATATGACGGATGTGCGATTCGCATGGCGGGGCATGCGAACCCCATCGGAGCCGGTGCTGGAGGCACTACCGGCACGATGACGCTCCTTGCCAGGATCGTGCAGGTCAGAACCTGTCAAGGAGGCGTTCATGAGCACTCACGAGAAGATCGAACCGTTCCGTGTCGAGGTCCCGCAGGCCGACCTGGACGACCTGCGGGACCGGCTGGCCCGCACCCGGTTCGCCGAGGCACTGCCCGAGTCCGAGGTGACCGACGGGGTACAGAAGGGACCGGTGTCGCCCGGCTGGGAGTACGGCGTGCCGGTGTCCTTCGTCCGTGACCTGGTGGCACGGTGGCGTGACGGCTACGACTGGCGGGCGTGGGAGGCGAGGATCAACGCCTTCCCGCAGTTCACCACCGAGATAGACGGGCAGAGCATCCACTTCCTGCACGTCAGGTCACCCGAACCGAACGCCACCCCGCTGATCCTCACCCACGGCTGGCCCAACACGTTCGTGGAGTACCTGGGCATGATCGGCCCGCTCACCGACCCAGCCGCGCACGGCGGCGACCCGGCCGACGCCTTCGACGTGGTCATCCCGTCCATTCCGGGTTTCGGCTTCTCCGGGCACACCGCGAGCAAGGGCTGGAACATGGCCCGCATCGCCGACACGTGGGCCGAGCTGATGCGCCGCCTGGGCTACGAGCGGTTCGGCGCGCACGGCAACGACGCCGGCGCGATGGTCAGTCCCGAGCTGGGCCGCCGCCACGCCGACCGGCTCATCGGCGTGCACGTCAACCAGATCTTCTCCTTCCCCTCCGGCGACCCCGCCGAGTTCGAGGGCCTCTCCCCGGAGGACATGGAGTACCTGGGCTTCCTGCAGTCGTTCGTCGCACACTCCGTCCACGACATCGCCCAGCAGGCGCAGCCGCAGACCCTCGCCCACGCCCTGGCCGACTCACCGGCCGGTCAGCTCGCCTGGATCGGCCAGTTGCTGGCCGGGGTCCCGGACCCGGACCTGATCCTCACCAACGCCACGATCTACTGGCTGACCAACACCTCCGCGTCGTCGGCCCGGCTCTACTACGAGAACCACCACGCGGAGCAGGACACGTCGCGGACCACCTTCCCGATCGGCCTGTCCTCCTTCGCCTACGACTTCCGCCCGCTGCGCCGGTTCGCCGAGCGCGACCACGCCGACATCGTGTTCTGGAAGGAGCACGACCGTGGCGGCCACTGGGCCGCCCACGACGCCCCCGACCTGCTCATCGACGACCTCCGCGAGTTCTTCCGCATGTTCGCCTGACGGTGCCGGGCCCCCTGGGCGATCACCGATCACCCGGGACCGACCAACCCGGCGAGCCCCCGAAATCACTGGCAGGGCCCATGGCCAGCTGCAGCGACTGTTCGACATCCATGTGTTCGCCGCGCGGGACATTCTGGCCGGCCTGCGCGAACGAGAACTCCTCAAAAAGATCGGAGACGCCCAGGGCGGAACCGGAGTCCGCTATGGCCCCGGCCCGAAGTTCCCCGGGTGACTCTGTTTCAGTGCCCTTCCCGAGGTCATCTCAGCCGGCCGCGGGAAGGGCCACGCGGAATCTGAGCGGTCCTTACGGACAGGACGACACTCTTTTCCATGGCTCTCCACTGAGGGTCAACTGAGAACCGTCGCTCAGATACCACTTCTCAGTTGCCCTCAGTGGAGACCCGTCCGGCGGAGCGAGACCACCGTGGCAGCGTTGACCGGAAAGCTCAGCCGTGGCGCGGCGGTTCGGAGCGTCGGTGAACCGGAGCGGATGAGCGAGGACACTACCGTTCAGTGCTGATGGCACGATCGTTGGCGGCACCTCAGATTCCCGCCCGCGTGGCGTGCGGCTTTCGCGACCTTGACCGGCGACGGCTGTATTAGGGTGGCGTTGCCCATATCGCATGATCAACCAGTGATACGAGGCGATCTCCCCCTCATGCTTTGAAAGCCGAGGCCGAGGAGAGACCCATGTCCCGTAGACATGCCATTACCACGGGATATGTCCTAGCAATCACCGCACTCACCCTGACCGCGGTCCCGGCCGGCGCGGAACACCAGGCAGCGAACCCCACAGCCGCCGTGACCGCCTCGGCCGCGCTGAAACCGCCGCCTGGCATGCTGGAGGCACTCCAGCGCGACCTGGGTCTCACCCCGGCCCAAGCTCAGACCCGCCTGCTCAACGAGGCCCGCCTGACACCGATCGTGCCGCAACTTCAGAAAGCGCTCGGGGAGCGTTTCGGCGGCGCCTGGTTCAGGGGAACCACCGCACAGAACCTGGTGGCGGCCACCACCAGCACCGCCGACATTCCCCAGATCCTCGCTGCGGGCGCCCAAGCCGAAGTCGTCACCTGGCCGCTGACACACCTCGCCTCGATCAAGAAGAAGCTCGACCGGGCTCTGCCCGTGCGGCCGGTAGTGGCCAGCGTGCGCTACGTCGATGTGAAGACCAACAAGGTCGTCGTCCTCGCCCCGAAACCCGAGGCGGCCGAGACCCTCGTCGAGAGCGCGGGGGTGGATAAGTCCGCGGTGGTCGTGCTGCCGTCCAACGAGCAACCCCGGCCCCTGTACGACCTGGTAGGCGGGCAGGCCTACTACGTCGGCGACACGACCCGCTGCTCGATCGGCTTCCCCATATTCAAAGGCACCCAGAACGGTTTCATCACCGCCGGCCACTGCGGCACACCGGGCCAGACCACCGCCGGCTTCAACCGGATCGCCCAAGGTGTCTTCCAGGCATCCTCCTTCCCGACCAACGACTACGCCTGGGTCGCCGTCAACGCCAACTGGACGTCGAAGCCGGCGGTGGACAACGGCGAGGGCGGCACCGTGCCCGTCGTCAGTGCCAAGGTGGCCGTCGAGGGTGCCTCGGTCTGCCGGTCCGGCTCCACCACCGACTGGCACTGTGGCCTCATCCAGCAGCGTGATGCCAGCGTCACCTACCCACAGGGCAACGTCTTCGGGCTGACCCGCACCAACGTCTGCGCCGAACCCGGCGATTCGGGCGGCGCCTTCATCTCCGTCGACCAGGCCCAGGGAGTCGCCTCCGGTGGCTCAGGCGACTGCAGCCTGGGCGGCACCACCTACTTCCAGCCGATCATCCCGATCCTCGCCGCCTACGGCCTGTCCCTGCAGACCACCGTGGGCAATCCCCCCGCTTTGAGCACGGGCACCTGCACCGGCTACCCGAGGGCCGCCACCGGCACCCTGATCAGCGGTCAGACCGCCGCCCAGACGCCCGCCCTGGGCTATCGATCGACCGCCAAAGGTATCCACTCCGGCTGTCTGGCGGCCAATGCGGGCGTCGACTTCGACCTGTACCTGCAAAAGCGGATCGGCTCGACCTGGAGAACCGTCGCCACCGCTGAGGGCGTGACTCCCAACGAGCAGATCGCCTACACCGGCACGGCCGGCCTCTACCGCTACCAGGTGGTCTCCTCCAGCGGCTTCGGCCCCTACACCCTGGGGTTCAACGCACCGTAACCGGCACGGGTTCTTCCCAGTGCCGGTTACGGCGTCGTGTAGCCCAGCCTGTAGGGGCCGGCGCCGCTGGAGAATAGCACCAGGTAGCGGTAGTCGCCGGGCGGGCCCCAGTAGCCGAGCTCCTCGAAGGGGTTGGGGCTGTTTGAGGTCGCGACGGTGCTCCAGCTGGAGCCGGTCCGTTTTTGCAGGTAGAGGTCGAAGTCGCCGCCGGCGTTGCTCTCCAGGCAGCCGTAGTGGTCACCGGTGACGGTCGTGCGGTAGTACAGGCCACCGGGCTGGTAGACGGCTTGGGCGTTACTCAACGTATCGGTGAGGACCGTGGAGTAGCCGCCGCAACTGCCCGTGCTGGCCAGAGGGGCCACGTCGTTGGTCACCAGGGTCAGGTCGTAGGCGGTGAGGATGTCGCCGACCGGCTGGACGTAGGTGACGCCGCCGGTGGCGCAACTGCCGGAGCCGCCCGAGACGACCCCTTGGGCCTGGTCGACCGAGAGCATGGAGGCGCCCGAATCACCGGGGTGGCCGCAGGCGCTGGTGCGCATCAGGTGGCCGACGACCCCTTCGGGGTAGGTGACGTCGGCGTCGTGCTGGGTGATGGTGCCGCAGTGCCAGTTGAGGCCGGTGGTGGAGGATCCGGCCAGGCAGACCGAGGCGCCCTCGATGGCCTGTTTGGAACCGTAGACACACATGGTGCCGCCGGTGTCGTTGCCCACCAGCGGCCGGGGTATCCAGCTGTCGTTGACCGCGATCCAGGAGTGGTCGCCGCCCGGGAACGTCGAGTCCCGTACGACGCCCTGGGCGAGCCGGTTGAAGCCGACGGTGGCGGCGCCCGTGGTGCCGCAGTGCCCGGCGCTGATGAACCCCTTCTGGTCACCGTGGATCACCGGGAAGCCGACCGAGCAGCGGGTCGTGGCGCCGACGTAGTAGGCCTGGCCGCCTACCAGGTCGGTCGGCAGGTCGGCCCGCAGGAGCCGGGGGCGCTCGGCTGAGGCGATCACTCGCACCGCGGCGGAGGCGAGGTGGGCGGCCCTGACGGTGTTCTCGGTCACCTTGGGCGTGTTCGACAGGACGACGACCTTGTTGGTTCTGACGTCGATGTAGCGCACGCTGCTCACTTCCGAAAGGGCGGGCCAGGTGGTGTCGAGCTTCTTCTTGACTTCCTGCAGTTCCGTCAGCGACCGGCGGACGAGGAAGGGGCGTGCGCCCTGTGCGGTGATCTGGGCGGCGTCGGCGCGGCTGGTGGTGGCCACCGCGAGGGTATGCGCGGTGGGTCCCAGCAGCCAGGAACCAGCGAAACGGGTGCCAAGCCGCCTGCGGAGCTGCACCGCGATCGGGGCCAGACGGACCTCGTTGAGCAGACGGCTCTGGGCTTGGTCCGCGGTGAGACCCAGATCGCGTTGCAGGGCCACCAGCATGCCCAGGGGAGGTCTCCGCGCTGCCGAAGACCGCTCGACAGCCTTCCCACCCGGAGCGGCCAAGGTCGCCTGGGCCGGGTGGGCGGCGACGGCCGGGGCCACCATCGGAGCAAGGGCGGTGATCGCCAGGAAACATCCCAAGGCGGCGACACACGTGCGGGACATGATGCTCTCCTTGACCTCGGCTCTGTAAGCGTGAGGGGGAGATCGCCTCGCGGCACCGGTCGATCCGGTGCACCGGCGAACGTCACCTTAATGCAGCTATTCCGCTCAACGCCCCGAAAGCTCCGCGCCACACCAATGACGACATGCGGGCGCCGGTGTCAACCTCAGGTCGTGGTGTTGAGCCTGCAACGGTCAGTCAGCGGTACTGAGATCGCTTGAGCCTGACGCGGAGGGGCCTTGTCGCTCCGCGCGGTACGTGATGACGACACGGCGGCCCGGACCGGGGAAGGGAGGGCCGCCGTGCCCGCTCAGAAGCGGCCGATACCGGCCGAGCCGGAGGTGAGGGCCCAGCGGTGCAGCAGCCCGGTCGTCTCGGCCTCGCGCATCTGTGCCTTCAGCCCCTCGACGGTCCGGTCGCAGAGGAGCAGCGGTTCCGGGGTGGGCCAGGTGGCGATGGCGTGGAAGAGACGGCTGCCGGTACCGTACAGCACGGCCCAGCCGGGCCAGGTGATCTCCAGCATCGCGGCCTCGGCACGGGCCTCGTGGTCCCAGGTGTACTGCGGGACCGGGGCGGCGGCTTGACCGTCGCGGTGACGGCCCCGGGCACGGGTCAGGCAGCGGCGGATCATGAGATCACCTGCCCGGCTCGCGTCTTCGGCCCCTGCGCCCCCGGGGCGGGAGCCTGCTGTGCCTCCTCTGTCCGTGCCGCCTGCTCCTTCGCTGCCTGCTCCTCGGCCTCACGGGCGAAGGTCTCCTGGCGATCGGTCTCGGCGCGCAACGCCTCCAGGCTGTCGCCGTCGACCGTGCGTTCGGCTCCGGCGTGGGTGGCGGCCGGGGAGAAAAGCTTCTCCCGGCTGGCCCAGAGCCGTCCGGCGTCGCTGAGAATGAGCCGCCAGCCGGGAATGGTGGTGGATTCCGGGGTGGTGGACCTACCATCGTTCATTGATTGGACCTCGATCCGATCAAGGGCCCGTCTGTTCGTTGGTCGCGGAGGACGGGCCCGCTTCATAGGTCGGGGAAAGACACGGAGGGGTGTGCCGCACCTGCCGGACGGCCGGTACGGAGGCAGGGCGGGCATCGCCCGGGGTGGAGCGCAGATCCTTTGGCCGGTGCCCGGAACGCGGCGGCCCCCTCCGCCGAGCCGGGGCGGTCCGGTACGGGCGCTCCTGGACGAGGGCCGGAGACGGCAGCGCGCCCGGCGGAGTGGTGACACCGGTACGGCGGCCGGGGCCTGCTCGGGACGGCGCGGGACGATCATCGGCAGGGCCGTCTCACCCGCGGCCCGCCCGGCAGAGCACTGACCGGCCACCGGCGCGACCGCCTCGGCCGGGACCCGCTCATCGGGCCACCGTTCCGTCACCGGTGCGGTCGTCTCCACCGGGACCTGCCGGGCGGGCCGCCGGGCGGACTGTTGAGCGGACTGTTGGGCGGGCACCAGCGGGATCATCTCGGCCGGGGCCGCCAGGGCGGGCGGCTCGAAACAGGGCAGTTCAAAGCAGGGCAGCGAGCGGTCCCCGGTCCGGCGGACCCGCAGGCGGGTGTCCATCAACGCGGCGGACGGCTGGACGTAATCATGGTCGACGGGCCGATTAGGACAGCCGTGCACGTAGGGGGCATGCCCGCAGACGGCACAGCCCATCGGCATCGGCGGCACCTCGGCGAAACAGCCGCAACCACCGACCGCCTGCCTGTCGAGAACGGGAGCACTAGGGTTACTCACGGATCAGGAGTGCCTTCCTGGTCAAGGGGCCCGTACGGCGTCGCGAGCGCCTGCGGGTCCCGTTTTTGTACTTGGCCAGAGGCTACGCGATTGAGCATAGCCATGTATAGCAATGCATGGCTTCCCATAGATTTCAGCAGGTCACCATAGCCATACGGTGAAGTCATGAGCAGCGTCTCGCCGTTCGATCCAGAAGAGGACAGCCCGGAATACGTGTATGTCCGGCTGGCCAATCACATCCAGGCATTGATCGATGCCGGCGACCTACGGCCGGGTCAGCGGCTCCCAGCAGAGCGTGATCTTGCTTCCGAATACGGGGTGGCATACCTGACGGTGCGGCGCGCGATGCGGGAACTACGTGGGCGTGGCCTGATCAGGACCGTGGTCGGAAGAGGGACGTACATCGACCCGCAAGCAGAACCCTCGCGTCCGGAAGACGTTCCGCCCGCCGACTGATCAGCTCTCTGAGAGGTTCATGCGGGCCGAGGTCGACGTCGGGACATTTGTCCGTCAGACGAGCGGGAACCGACCAGAGGCCGAGCCCACTGTGACTTTCTTGAACAGGTGAAACCATCGCGTGGATCGGTCCGCAAGTGTCATGACATCCTCACCTTGAGCCAAGGAACCACGTCGCAGGTAACCAATGGGCGGCTGCGGTGCCGGTCGGACACCCTTGCACTTCTGTCACTCTAAGTATCCGATCGGCTCCTTGCGAGGAGTGAGCATGATCTCCCCTGACCTGTCCGGCGCCGAGTTCCGCAAGTCCGGCTACAGCGGCCCTAACGGAGATGACTGTGTGGAAGTAGCCACCGACCTTCCGGGCCTCATCGCCGTACGCGACAGCAAGAACCCATCCGGCCCGATGCTGACCTTCTCCCCGATGGCCTGGAACAACTTCCTGACGGGCATCCGCAGCGGAGAAATCTGACCCGACCACGAGTGTCGCACGGTCAGAATCCTTGAGAAGCCATCTGGTCGTGCGGCAACTTGTGCCGACATGACATGGAGTCCCGCCTTCGTTAGCCGGGAACGCCCTGCCCAGGCGTACGGAGGGATTGTCTGAAGCAGGGGGCCATCGCACGTTCCCTGTTACACGTCGTAGACCTGGAGGACCTCGTCGCCGTAGTGGTTGGTTATCTTGACGGCGATCTTCCCAGTGGTCGGAGCACGGAACGGTTGTGAGCGGGTGGTGTGGAGGGTCGCCCAGGCGTCCTCGTTGATATCCGCTTTGAGGGCCTGTCGGAGCCGCTTGTACGGGTCGTGGCCACCGATGAAGGAGCAGTGCCGGACGGAGAAGGACTCACCGTCGTAGTCGGTGTCGAGCATCCAGAGGGCGATCCTCGTTCGTACCGTTCGAGCGGATCGACGCTTTGATTTCGTTTATCAAACCCGGCCGTTTAGCCAAATATCAGGTCGCAGCCAGCATATTTATCAACTATGCCCACTTTAATGGAGATCTTTACGAGGCGGACGGATTGAAATTAATATGTTCGCTGGAGCCGTCACCTTCACGGACCGAGCCGGAGTCAGCGTCCTCATGAGCCATCCGTACCCCACGCCCTCGCCGTCCCCCCAGTCCGCCCCTGACCCGCGGCCCTCCTCCCCGCCGACCGGCACCGCTCAGCCGGTCCCTGCCGTACCTTCCCCCGATCCGCAGAGCTCTCCCGCGGCTCCGGCGCGAAGTGTGAACGGCGAGTACTCGGGGATCGATCCCGAGCGGATGGACGACTTCGAGCGAGGGCTTGGCCGGGCACAGGACGCACTCGGCCGGAACGAACCGCAGATCCACCGAACCCTGCAGCGGCTCGACCTGGACACCTCGGGGCTGAGCGCGCTCCGCGAGATGCGGAGCTGGATCGGGACCAGCCGTCCCGACCTGCGACGCCGCAACGAGACGATCCGCACCAAGCTCAGCGAGTGGGGTGCCACCACCAAGACACCCAGCGGGCTGGCCGCCTTCGACGAGACGCTGTACGGCAAGGCCGGCCACAATCCGGACGTCTACGCGGCGACCCTCGGCCTCGGCATGACCGCCGAAGACGGCAAGATAGACGAGAGACTCCTGAAGGGACTGGAGAAGCGGACGGGGGACGCGGCGTTCACCGCCGCGCTGATGAACACGCTGGGCACGGCGAGGTTCCGCGAGCTGATGATCGAGACCGCGAACCGCAAAGACGACAAGAAGTACGAACGCCTGCAGGCCGCCCTCGGAAAAGCCCTCGGTACGGCGAGCCCACGGCTGGGTGACACCTGGCACAAGGAACTCCTGTCCGACCTCGAAGTCGGCCGGACGACCGGCTACATCGGCTGGGAGAAGGGCTACGCCATGGCGGCGGCCCTCAAGCACGGCACCTTCAGCACCGCCTTCCTCCTCGCCACCGCCAGGAAGATCGAGTCCGCCGATCGCGGAAGGGTGCTGTTGGATCCGCGTGTCATGGTGGCCCTGCTGGAAGGGCTCAGCCGCGATCCGGTGGCCGCCCAGGACTTCTTCGCGGGCGACCCGACCATGCTGAAACGCTTCCTGACCGAACGGCGCCTGGGCAACGACGGCGTGGCCCTGGGCAAGGCGCTGGAGGCCGCGACGCTCACCTTCCGCGACCACGACGGCTCACCGCAGAACCCCTCACGCGGCTTCCTGTCGGCCAAACTCGCCTCAGAGTCGGTGCACCTGGAAGCCGTACGAATCAAGGACGGCAAGCTCACCGACTCCTTGGTGAACGCGGAGTCGATGGGGCGCATCCTGGCGGGCTACATCAGCGACATCAACCATGTCGCTCAGAAAAACAGTGACTTCATCGTGCCTGGAGTTCGGAGTGCTGACTATTCCCACCTACCTGGACAGGATCCCTGGGGAGCACAGTTCAAAATATGGGAGTTGCGCTCGGTTATGAAGAAGTCATTCGCGGATTCCAAAGCATTCGCCTCCGTCCTGGCCGCCCAGACGGCATACACCGGCTGGCTCCTCGACCATGGCGCTGCGGAGATGGCAGCAGGGCGGGGCGATCGTGGGCTTATGACCAGCGCGAAACGGTTCGGATCGGGTTTTGGAATGATCACCGATGCAGCAGGGCTGGCCAAGATCGAGGAAGGCAAGGATCTGGACGAGGCACAGCAGCGCAATATGAAGGCGCTCCTGGCGGTGGTCAATACCGGCCTCGCCATCCCCCAGTCGGGGACCTGGCCGATCACCGCCGGTGTCATCGGAGCCTGGACCGGGCTGGCGGAAGAAATAGCCAAGGGCAATGCGGAGGACAACGCCCGCAGCGATGCCAGCACTGCTGTCGATCAGACTCGGGATCTTGTCTACGATCTCACAGCTCAGGCCATGCTCCGACATGGCCTTTTCGGCTCTGCTGAGCCCGCAGCCAGAGACCATCCCTGGGCCACACTGGAGGGTTTGAAAAAGGGGCAGGACCCACGCGACAACCCCAATAACTTTCTCAAGGATGATGGCCGAACGCTCATGACCATGGATGAGATGAGCGGCAAAGCCACTATCGACGATCCTGACAAGGATCAACGGTTCGAGGCATACCGAAGATGGCTCCATGAGGAGTCCGGACAACCCTGGCAGAAGATTGAAGAACGCTTGGATGCGGGGTTCTCCAATGCCTTCGCTGAATACGGATCATGATGAGAAGACTCTTCGCCGCGATGACGGTACTGGCCTGCGCTCTGGCCGTGTCAGTGGCGTGCCAGAACGAGGAAGTGAAGGTCGACCTCAGTCCGTTGCCGACGGTGGCCGCCCCTCCGTACATCTGTGAACACATCCCGCTCAAGGCGGTGGAGTTGATGACTGGGGTGCGAAATCCTTTGGTTCGCGGATCATTCGACCTCACGCTTGCCGGGGGTCTAGGCGATGGAAGTTGTGGGGTCTATCAGCGCGAGGGTAATCGGCTGAAGGTACTACTGATCAACCTCACACCAGGGGGAGACCGAAAGGTGGTCGAGGAGCAACTTGAAGACGGTGCTCCACCGCTGCCGGAAATCCTCCCCGGAGTCACCGGCTACTACTTCAAAGACACCGGAAGTCCGACCAATATGGCATACGCACTGCTGGTGCGGGGCGAGGCAGAGATCAATATTCAGCTGGAGATCGGGGCCGAGGGGCGGGACAACGCCGCTGATGTGCTGGCGTTGATGAAGCTGATCGCACCGAAGCTGCTCACCGACGCCAGTGCGCCGTCCGCGAAGGCAAAGACCTCCCCCACCCCGAAGAAGGACTGATCGGATCATGGCCAAGCTGGTGCCCAATCCGCTCCACGCGGCATTGGGGGATGCCCTGCGGACGGTCGAGCCGCTGGTCCAGGAGATCGAGAACGGTATCGAGGCCCCGTACCGGGACTTCCACGAGGGCAAGGTGTGGACGGGGCCGACCGCCAAGCAGTTCGACGCCCAGCTCGTCCAGCACCGCGCCCGGGTCCGGGGCGCGGGCGAGAAGATCATCTCTGACCTGCGGAGAACCCTGGCCGTCACCCCCCGCCAGGTGAGCGAGGAGGAGGCCAAAATGATCAAACAGCGGTACGGCCTCCCCTGACGAAACCAGGACGGCTCCGGAGCAGCGCCCGGCAAGTTCCCGAGTCAACCTGTTTCGCTGCCATGGCGAGCATGACCAGAACCGGATCGAGGCGCACTTCACCGCACCGCGTGAGTCCACCCGCAACGGCACCGATCACGTCGGCCACCGCGAGATGGACAGCCCACCTTTCGTTCAGCCGGCACGCGAGCCGTACGAGCCGGGCATCTAGCATCTGTTCTGAGTTTTGGTGCAGGTGTGGCGGTAGAGGCGGATGGTCATCGCCGATGATCGTGATTGACGGGAGCGCGGTCGGCCACCATCCCCACCGATGAGGAGATGGCCCGATCACGCGAGGCCGCCGAGCAGGATCGTAGACAGGGGCGAAACAGTGGCACCTGACGGATCCGGCTCCGCGTCCGTTCCGGTGGAGCACGAGGAGGCAACGACATGAACGATGCGATGTGGGCCGGGACGGTCACGGTCGCCGGGCACGAGCAGGCCGAGTTGGAGGCGTACCTGGCCCGGCCGCTCGGTGACGGCCCGCGCGGCGGTGTGGTGGTGATCCACCACCTGCCCGGGTACGACGACGCGACCAAGGAGATCGTCCGCAGGTTCGCGGCGCGCGGGTACGCGGCGATCTGCCCGAACCTGTACTCCCGCGAGGGCGCCGGGGTCAGCCCCGACGACCAGGCCGCCGCCGTACGGGCCAAGGGCGGGGTCCCGGACGAGCAGCTCGTCGGGGATGTCGCCGGGGTCGCGGCGTACCTCAACTCCCTCGACCACGCCAACGGCAGGATCGGTGTGATCGGATTCTGCTCGGGCGGGCGGCAGACGTTCCTGGTGGCCTGCTCGCTCCAGATCGACGCGGCGGTGGACTGCTACGGCGCCTTCGTGGTGAACACCCCGCCCGCGGAGTTCCCGCTCCAGCACGAGCCGCTGATCTCCAAGGCCGCCGACCTGTCCTGCCCGCTGCTTGGGTTGTTCGGCGCCGAGGACAAATACCCGGGGCCGGAGGAGGTCGCGACGCTGGACGCCGAGTTGGAGAGGCTGGGCAAGGAGCACGAGTTCCACACCTTCGAGGGCGCCGGGCACGCCTTCTTCGCCACCGACCGGCCCGCCTACCGGCCCGCCGCCGCGGTGGAGGGCTGGAAGAAGATCTTCAATTTCTACGGCCACCACCTCGGCGCCTGACCGGAGCGATCAGTATGTGCACCTATCTCACCGAGAAGATCGAACTCGACGGCGCGGGCAAGGGCGGCAACGGCTGGTTCACGCTCAGCCAGGGCGCGGTCTACGTCGACCACCCCTACCATGCCTGTCACGAGCACACGGTGAACATCGACTTCACCAACCCTGCTGAGGGCCCCTCGGCGCGGGTCGCGGTCGAGCTCACCGAGGAGTCGGCGCTGGCACTGATCGACGCCATCCAGAAGGCCCTGGCCGCGGCGCCTCCGGGACTCGCCTCCGGCCGCCGCTGAGGCGGGTCTCGCGGGTCCCGCCGCGGCCGGGATCGGTCGGGGTCCGACCCGCCCGGCGCGGTACGTCATGTGGGTGGGCACCGCTCGGGCACCCCGACGCCGTCCGCTACCACCTCGACGACCCCGACGACAGGGTGGCGCTGGACCTGCCCGCGCGGGTCAGGACGGTCGCTCGACCCGGCGCCAGGAGTCCAGCACCATGAGGGTCTTGGTGCCGATGACGTTCTCGTCGCGGCGGATCTGGTCGATCAGCCGGTGCAGGTGCTGGAGGCTGTCGACCCGGAAGTGCACCAGGGCGTCGGGGTCGCCGGCCACCGTGAACACCTCGGTGACCCCGGGGATACGGCTGGCCGAGGCGGTGATCGACTCGACGTCCGTGTTGCCGCTGAAGCGGACCTCCGCGAAGGCCTCGATGGTGTCGCCGAGCAGGCCCTCGTCGACGAGTGTGGTGTAACCGACGATGACGCCGAGTCTTTCCAGCCGTTCGATCCGCCGCTTGACCGGGCTCGGCGAGAGCCGCACCCGGGTGGCGATGTCGCGCACGCTCCGACGCCCGTTCTCGACGAGCAGGTCCAGAATCCGGCGGTCGATCGAGTCCAGTTCGGCGTTCGGAGGCATGGGTGGATGGTAGCGCCGAGGGGGTGGAAGAATGCGTGCTCCAGGCCGCCTGACCGCTTGAACATGCGCCAAGGGGCGGGTTCCTGCGTCTTTCTTGCCCTGCAGGACACCTCCGGGTGCAATGAACGTCTCCGCAGGAAAGAGACAGATGATGGCGATCCCCCTGCCCCCGCCCGCCGACGAGCGTGCCGGGGCGTCCGCTCGGACCGAGGTGCTGCGGCAGGTCGCGCAGCGGGTGCTCTGGCTCTCCGCGGCCATCGTCGACGCCGCCAACCGCGGACGGCCCAACGACACCGGCGTGAAGGTCGGCGGTCACCAGGCCTCCAGCGCCTCGATGGTCGACATCATGGTCTCGCTGTACCTCTCCGAGCTGACCCACCTCGACCGGGTCTCCGTCAAACCGCACGCCTCGCCGGTGCTGCATGCGATCAACTACCTGCTGGGCGATCTCGACGTCTGCTACCTGCCGAGGTTGCGCGAGCTGGGCGGGCTGCAGAGCTATCCGAGCCGGCTCAAGGACCCCGACACCGTCGACTTCTCGACCGGTTCCGTCGGCATCGGCGCGACCGCGCCGTTGTGGGCCGCCGTCTCCCACCGCTACCTGCGCTCGCGCTTCGCGTCGACTCCGGCGGCGGGACGCTTCGTCAGCCTGCTCGGGGACGCCGAGCTCGACGAGGGTGCGATCTGGGAGGCCGTCGCCGACCCGTCCGTCGCCCGGATGGGCGAGCTGCTCTGGATCGTCGACCTCAACCGCCAGTCGCTCGACCGGGTGGTGCCGGACGTGCAGATCCACCGGTTGCGGGCGATGTTCGAGGCGGCCGGCTGGCAGGTCGTCACCCTGAAGTGGGGGCGCGCGATCACCGCCCTGTTCGAGCGGCCGGGCGGCGACGAGCTGCGGCAGCGGCTTGAGCGGATGCCGAACGAGGAGTACCAGCGCCTGCTGCGGGTCGACGCCGCCGAGGTGGGTCCGCGACTTATCGGGGAACACGGCGGCGCGGCACTGCGCGCCCTGGTCGCGTCCCTGCCGGACGCCGAGCTGGCGCGGGCGATCCGCGACCTCGGCGGCCACGACCTCGACCTGCTGCTCGACACCTACCGGGAGGTGGACGACACCCGGCCCACGGTGGTGTTCGCCTACACGGTCAAGGGGCGCGGCCTGCCGACCGAGGGGCACCCGAACAACCACTCGGCGCTGCTGACCGAGGCGCAGATGCTCGCGCTGGCCACCTCCTGCGGCACCGACCTCGCCGACCCCTGGCGCGCCTTCGGGCCGGGCACCGCCGCGTCCGACCTGTGCGCCGCCCGAGGCGCGGCGTTGCGCCGCCCCCGGATCACCGGCAGGGCCCTCGGCCCGCTGCCGAGGACGCTCGGCCGCTCGTACCGCTCGCCGATCTCGACCCAGGCCGCCCTCGGCCGCTTCCTCGTCGACTTCCTGCGCGCCGCCCCCGAGGCCGGCGCGCGGGTGGTGACCTGCAGCCCGGACGTCGCCTCCTCGACCAACCTCGGCGGGTGGATCAACAAGACCGGGGTGTGGTCGATCGAGGACCGGCACGACTGGTTCGCCGACGACACCGAACGCCTGCTCCGCTGGTCGGAGGGGACCGGCGGCCAGCACATCGAACTCGGCATCGCCGAGGTCAACCTGGTGGGTCTGCTCGGCGAGCTCGGCGCCACCTGGAGTCGCTGGGCCGAGCGTCTCATCCCGATCGCCACGCTCTACGACCCGTTCATCTCACGCGCGCTCGAACCCTGGTCGTACGGCATCTACGCCGGTGGGCAGTCGATCATCGTCGGCACGCCGTCCGGTGTGACGCTGTCGTCCGAGGGCGGCGCGCACCAGTCGATCACGACCCCGTCCATCGGCCTGGAGCAGCCGGGCTGCATCGCCTGGGAGCCCGCGTTCGCCCGGGACCTGGAGTGGACGATGCTGGCCGCCATGGAACGGGTCGGCGTCGAGGGCGGCACCTCCTCGTACTTCCGGCTGTCGACCCGGCCGCTGGACCCCGCCCTGGCGCGGGTGCCGGAGGACGAGCTGCTCCTCGAACGGCGCCGGCGGCACGCCGTCGCGGGCGGCTACCGCATCACCGACCACGACCCCGCGACCGAGCAGGTCACCCTCGTCGGCGCCGGAGCCGTCATGCCCGAGGTGATCGCCGCCGCCGAACACCTGGCCGAGCGCTCGATCGTCGCCGGCGTGGTCTGCCTGACCAGCGCCGACCTGGTGTACCGCTCCTTCCAGGCCCGGGGCTCCCTCGGCGCGTCCGGCGGCGGCATCGTCGACGTCCTCTTCCCCGCCGACCACCCCGCGCCCCTCGTCACGGTGCTCGACGGACACCCGCACACGTTGTCCTTCCTGGCCGGCGTGCGCGGCGACCGGATTCGCAACCTCGGGGTCTCCGGTTTCGGCCAGTCCAGCGACCTGCACGACGCCTACCGCGTGCACGGTATCGACACCGCCTCCATCGTCGACGCCGCCCTGACGCTGCTCGGCCGCTGAGTCGTCAAGGCCTGTCACGGCGTCGGTACACCTCGGTGCTGAGGTACTTCAGCCCCGAGTCCACGAGCAGGGTGACGACCCTGGCGGTCGGCCCGAGGCGCTGTCCGGCCCGGATCGCGGCGAGGACGTTCGCCCCTGACGACGTTCCGGCGAACAGGCCCTCCTCCCTGGCCAGGCGCCTGGCCATCTCCTCCGCGTCGGCGGTGGGGATCGGCACGATCTCGTCCACCAGGGTGGGGTCCCACATGGGCGGGAGGTAACCGATGCCGATGCCTTCGATGCGGTGGGCACCGGGCCGGCCTCCGGACAGCACGGCGGACTCGGCCGGTTCGACGGCGACGACCCGAAGCCCCGGATGGCGGCGCCGGAGCGGGGCCGTCGCCCCGCGCAGCGAGGCCGCCGTACCGATCGACTGAACGAACGCGTCGATCCGCCCACCTGACTGCTCCCAGATCTCCTCGCCCATCGGGTGGTAGCCGGCGATGCTGTCGGCGTTGTTGAGCTGATCGGTCCAGTAGGCGCCCGGCCGGCGACCCAACTCCCCGGCTTTTTCGATCATGCTCAGGATCAGCGCCTTGGTGATCAGGCCCCCCTCACTGGGAATGACGGTGAGTTCCGCGCCGAACGCCGCCATCTGAAGGAGTTTGTCGGCACTGAAGGCATCCGAACTGACGATCCGCAGCCGATATCCCTTCGCCGCGCAGACCAGGGCGAGGGAGGCGCCTGTGCTGCCGCCCGTGTACTCGACAACGGTGTCGCCGGGCCTCAGCCGCCCGTCGCCTTCGGCCCTGACGATCATCGCCTGCGCCATGCGGTCTTTCATGCTGCCTGTCGGGTTCTGTCCTTCGACCTTGACGAAGATCTCCGCACACCCGGGCGGCACGACCCTGCGCAGCCTCACCAGCGGCGTGTTTCCGATCGTCCGCAGTACGTCGCCGGTCCTTTTGATGTCCTCGCTCATGACCTCGATCGTCGAGCCGACCAGGCCGCCACCACCAGTTCAACTTCTGAACCAGCGCCTCCGGTGCCTGGTGCGTACCATGCACCGGTGAACGGATACGGGCAGTTCTGCGCGGTGGCGCGCGCTCTGGAACTTCTGGGTGAGCGGTGGACGCTGCTGATCGTGCGAGAGTTGCTGCTGGGCGCCTCGACCTTCACCGACATCCGCCGTGGTCTGCCTCGCATCCCGCGAGCGACGCTGTCCGCACGACTACGCGCACTGCGTGCCGCCGGCGTCGTCGACGACGACTACCGGCTCACCGAGGCGGGCGCCGCGCTGGCTCCGGTGGTGCGGGAACTGGCCCGGTGGGCGGTCGCCACCGACAGCGCCGCCCTGACCGAGGACGATCTCGACACCGCCGCACTGACCTGGGACATGCGACGCCGGGTGGACGCCGCCGCCCTGCCCGAGCGCACGGTCGTGCTCGCGATCGAGTTCACCGACCGCAGGCCGGCCGACAGCAGGTACTGGCTGCATCTGTCCCGGACCAGCGTCGACCTGTGCCGGCAGGACACCGGGGCACCCGTCGACGTCTGGCTCACCGCCCCGACGGCAGCGGCGACCCGGTGGTGGCTCGGTGACCTGTCCTGGGCGCGGCTGCTACGGCAGCAGGGAGTACGCGTACACGGTGACCCGGTCCTGCAGCGCCAGATGCACCGCTGGTTCAAACGCTACGTGTTCACCCCGGAAGCCCTCGGCCTGAATCCAAGCTCTTCCCAGCACTGATCGTTTCCGACGTCCTCCCGTTCGGCGCCATGTTCCCGGGCGTCCGACGACGACGGTACCGACGCGTCCGGAGCGCCGCCCCGGAAACGCGGCTCCCGCCGGTAGACCCGACCTGCGACAAGGGCCCGCACCGATCACCGGATCGGTGCGGGCCCCCGCGCCGCGTCAGTCGCCGTAGCCGCCGAGGGGAATGTTGATCTGCTCCTGACCGTCGGGGGCGTCGTCGTTCGACGGGGGCGGCGCCGGCCGGCAGCTCTGGCCGCAGCCGCCGAACCGTGCCGGGTTGATCGGGGTGAACGACGTCGGCTCGACGTTCCGCAGCGCCGCCAGCATCGTGTCCTTCCAGATCGGGCCCGGGATGCTGCCGCCGAAGACCGAGCCGTAGTAGCGTCCGCCGATCGTGACGCCGGTCAGCTTGTACTTCTGCGAGCCGCGCGGGTCGCCGATGCTGACCGCGCCGGCCAGGTCCGGGGTGAACCCGGCGAACCAGGCGGTGGCGTAGCCGTCGGTGGTGCCGGTCTTGCCCGCCGCGTCGCGGCCGATGCCGCCGACGCTCCGCATCGTGCCCTTGGTGAACACCCCGGACAGCACGTCGGCCGCCGCGTCGGCCACCTCGGGGTCGAGCGCCTGACGGCACTTGGGCTGATAGTCGGTGACCTTGCCGTCCCGATCGGTGATCCGGCTGATCGCCATCGGCGCGCAGTACTTGCCGCGCGCGCCGATCGCGGCGTATGCGTTCGCCACGGTCACCGGGTCCATCTCGTTGATGCCGAGCGTGAACGTCTCGTACTCCTGGAGCTTCAGCCCGTCGGAGCGGTGGATGCCCAGCGACTTGGCGACCTTGACCGTGTCACAGAGCCCGACGTGCTGCTCCAGCGTCATGAAGAAGGTGTTCACCGAGCCCCAGGTGCCGGTCTGCAGGGTCCGCCAGCCGGGGCTGCCCTCGTCGTTGGTCACGGTGTGGGTCGGGTCGCCGATGTTCTCGCCCTTGCAGTTCTTGAACGCCGAGTAGCCCGGGGCGAGGTAACCGGCGCCGACGTTGAAGCCGTCGTCGACCTTCATGCCCTTGTTCAGCGCGTTGAGCAGCGTGAACGTCTTGAAGGTCGAACCGGCCTGGAAGCCGACGCCACCGCCGTGCGCGGCGTCCGCGACGAGGTTGTAGGAGATCTCGTTCCTGGCCTTGTTCTGGCCGTACGTCCGGCTGGCCGCCATGGCCTTGATCGCCCCGGTACCCGGCTGGACCAGGGCCTCGGCCGCCACCGGGTTGTCGGTGGGGTTGACCCACTTCCTGATCGCCCGGTCCGCCGCCGCCTGCATGGTCGGGTCGATGGTGGTCCTGATCGTCAGACCGCCGCGGTTGAGGAACGCCAGACGCTCCTTGTCCGTCTTCCCGAAGTCCGGATTTTTCAGGATCTCGTTGCGGACATAGACGCAGAAGTACGGGTAGTCGCTGACCTCGCAGCCGCCCGGCAGCTTCGTGCCCTTGTAGCCGAGCCTGGTGGCCTTCGCCTTGGCCGCCTCAGCCGGAGTGATCTTGCCCAGCTCGGCCATCCGGTTCAGCACCACGTTGCGCCGGTTCAGCAGCCGCTCGCGCTGCTTCTTACCCAGGTTGGGATCGGTGGCGTTGGGGTCCTGCACCGCGCCGGCCAGCGTCGCCGCCTGCGGCAGGGTGAGCTTGTCCGCCGACACCCCGAAGAACCGCTTGGCCGCCGCCTCGACGCCGTAGGCACCCGCGCCGAAGTAGGCGATGTTCAGGTACTTCTCCAGGATCTCGTCCTTGGAGTACTTCTGCTCCACCGCCATCGCGTGGCGCAGCTCGTTGAGCTTGCGCGCGTAGCTGGCCTCCAGCGCCTTGTTCTTCTCCGCGTCGGTCTCGGCGGAGTTGAGCAGCACCTGCTTGACGTACTGCTGGGTGATGCTGGAGCCGCCCTGGCTCACCCCGTCCGCCTGAAGGTTCTTGGCGAACGCGCGAATCGTGCCCTCGATGTCGATCGCGCCGTGCTCGTAGAACCGGTAGTCCTCGATCGAGACGATCGCGGTCTTCATGACCTCGGCCACCCTGTCGAGCTTGACGACCTCGCGGTACTCCTCGTAGAACCGTGCGATCTCCTTGCCCCTGGCGTCCTGCACGACGGTGACCTCCGCCGGCGGAGGCTCGACGAGATCCTCGGGGTTGAGGTTCAGCCCGTTGGTCGCCGACACGATGCCGAGCCCCGCACCCCCCACGGCCGGTAATGCGATCCCCGCGACCAGCACGCCCGCCGCCGCCCCCACCGCGGCAAGACGCATGATCTTCGACGCGGCCCCTGACTGCTCGTTACCCCGTTCCGACATAAGCGTAGATTCTAGACTTTAACCCTGTTCTATGCACATAAAGCGCTTTCTACTACGTAGGGCACAGCGCCGGCCATCCGGCGGGAAGAGGGTTCTAGATCATCTGCGGACACACAGCCTAGGGGAACTTCCCGACACTGTGGGCGAGGATGACGGTGGCGCCCCGGGAGCACCGACCGCCCGGCGGGAACCTCGGCGATCCCGCCCGAAGACCCCTGCGCATCGTGGCGGAACTGCGCTCCAAGCGAGACCCAAGATACATCCAAGACGCCGGAAGCAGACTCCTTCACGAGATCTCGTGGGGGGGAATTGCAAAAAGTCGTCTTTCAGCCCGGATATCACATTCGCCATCCGGTCGGTGAGAAGAAGTCCGGAGGCCCTCCGGGCGCCGCGGCGAGAACGTGATGGTCCGCACCGCCTCATCGTGCATTCGCATGACAGGCCGCTTACCACGCCCGTTCCCGCCATTCCGGTACGACTTTCCGCACCCCAGGAAACACAGCACAAGGAGAAATGTCATGAGAGTACGCAGAATCGCCGGTGTGGCGGCCGCCGCCGCCCTGGCCGGTGGGCTTCTCACCACCGCGCTCCCGGCCTCGGCCGCGACCGAACCCGACACGGTCACCATCACGAACAGCAAGCTCCTGGCACCGTGGGAGGGCGCCTCCCTGTGGCTCAAGTGCCCCGACTCCCACCCGTACTTCAAGAGGATCTGGTGGGAGGGTCCCTACGTGCGCTCGGTGTCGCCGCCCGCCGGATTCCCGGGATACAGGCAGCAGGCGACGTTCTTCTTCAACAACTCCGGGACCACACAGTCCAAAATGGCCTCGATATGGATGGAGTGCACTCCGGTGATGCCGTCCTAGTCTCGGCATGGGACGGCACCGGCGCAGCCACCGTGAGCGGTGACCCGGTGCCCGCTTCGCACTGACCGATTGTGCCGCCTTGTCGGGAGCGCCTTCTGGGGGAGGGCGCTCCCGCGGGTCACGGCGGACACCGGCGGTGGGCCTCACAGTCCGATCTTGCCCACTCCGGCACCCGCGATGACGGTCGTCTTCACCGAGCAGTTGCACTCGGGGGTGTAGGAGTAGGGGATCGCGGCCACGCTCGACGAGTTGCGTGACAGCGGCGTTCCGGAGTTGACGAGGTAGTTGTTGAGCAGCTTGATGTTGCCCTGCAGGGAGGTGCCCTCGGCCAGAGAGGTGGGCCTGGACACGTTCTCGAAGTGGTTGCGCTCCACGTAGACGCCCGCGTTCGTGGTGGAGGCCACCCCGTAGCCGCCGATGTTGGAGTAGTAGTTGTTGAGTACGTGCACGGGGTTGCCGAACCGCACCCGCGGGTGGCGCTGATTGGTGCCGTCGAACCAGTTGTGCACGTACGTCACCCGCAGGTGGCCGATGTCGCCGGTGTTGCCGTCGTCGGAACCCAGGAGCGCGGACTTGTCGTGGTTGTAGAAGCGGTTCCAGGACACCGTGATGAAGTCGGAGGCGAGCCGGATGTCCACCAGGCCGTCGTAGGCGCGGGTGAAGTTGTTGTGGTCGATCCAGATGTTGTGGGATCCGTTCTGGACATTGATCGCGTCGTCACCGGAGTTCTGGACGGTCAGGTTGCGGATGATGATGTTGCTGACCCCGCTCATGGTCAGGCCGCCGCCGTTGAGGCCGGAGCCGGACCCGACACCGAGAACGCTCTTGTTCGAGGCCACCCGGTACATCCCGGAGATCGAGATCATTCCGGAGACCCGGATGGTCAGCGCGCCGCTGGAGGTGAGCGCGGCGGCGAGCGCCGAGGCCGTGGTCACGGTGACGGTCGGGCCTCCGGAGCCGCCGGTCGTACCGCCGTTCATACTCGCGAATCCCACCGGGCTCGACTCGGCCGCCAGTGCGGGTTCCGCGTTCATCACCACACACGAAGCCAGTGCGAGCGCCGCGGCGGTGGTGCTCAGACGTCCCATGGAAACCTCCTGCTCTGATCCTGCCCGCCGACGAGGCCGATCAGCTGGTGGCGGGCAGTCATCAGCTCGGCGAGGTGGTCGAGAACCTGCCGGTGACGGCCAGGTTCAACCAGCTCAACTCAACCTGACGTTCCATCCAGTTGACCTCGCAGCGCTGGCCTTCGAGTCAGTCGCGCTGGAGCAGGCGCACGCCGAGGCGCTCGGCGTGCTGATCGAGCTGCGGTGCATCGGCCCAGGAGACCCGGTGGTCCACAGCTCATGGTCCTCCTTCATCGACAAGGGCCGGACGAACACTTCCGGTCGACGAGCCACGACCACCTCCCATTGGGTATGGAGGCAGCCAGCCTGACGGGTTCACGTCGGAGATCAATTACCAGGTCAACGTTCAGAAATGGGCCACTAGAGGCCGATGTCATCCTGCGGGCCGGCGTAGGCGCGCAGCAGCGCCGGGACGTTCGCCGCCGGGTCGAGCGTGTAGGGGTAGAACGAGCTCGGCGTGAAGGCGGATCCACCGCTCTCCTGCCGGCCGGTGGAGTTGACGACGATGCTGCCCGACTGCCGCAGCTGGGCGGCGGCGTCCCGGTAGTACGGGTCCTTGACGTTCTCGAAGTAGCTGTTCTCCAGCACCATCTTGGTGGCGCCCCTGGCGTAGTTGCCGTAGGAGGCGATGTTCTGCAGGTAGTTGTTGTACAGGTGCGCGTAGGCGACGTTGTCGGTGCTGGGGTTGCGCTGCTTGTTGTCGTGGATCCAGTTGTGGTGAATGGTCATCCTTGAGGTGACGTTGTCGGTCCAGCCGATGCCGAAGGACTTGTTGTTCTCCGACAGGACGTTCCACGACACGGTCAGATAGCTGGTGTCCAGGCGGCTGTCGATCAGGCCGTCGTTCATCCGGGTGATCGTGTTGTGGTCTATCCACACGTGGTGGGCGGTGTCCATCTGGATGCCGTCGTAGTCGAAGTCCTTGTCGTCCGGGTCGTCGGAGGCCATTCGGGTGTCGCGGATCGTCAGGTTGCGGATGATCACGTTGTGCACGCCGTTGCCGAGGAAGAACCCGCCATTGACGATGTGGCCGCTGGTCCCGACGCCGATGATGGTCTTGTTCGAGGCGACCTTGATCTCCGTACCGTACGGCGTGACCGTGATCGCGCCGTTGACCCTGATGACGTGGGGAGCACTCGCCGTGGCGTACCTCACCAGGTCCGCGTACGTCGAGACGGTCACCGTGGTTCCGGCCGCACCACCCGTCGTGGTGGCGTCGCCCATCCCGCTGGTCGAGGCGAATCCGTCGGCCGCGTTGGACCAGTCGCGCCCGCCGCCTGCCGGGGTGAAGAGCCACTGCTTGTTGGTGTTGGCGGTGCAGGTCTCCTGAATGATCGCCGCCCCCGAGTCGGTGGAGGCACCCTGATCACTCATGCACAACCCGCTGACCACACTGACGACCTGGTACGTGCCACTGCCGGACGCCACCAGACGCCACTGCTGGTTGACCTTGGTACCGTCACCGCACCCCCACTGCTGCAGCCGCACCCCGGAGACCGTCGAACCACCGGGCACGTCCACACAGCGCCCACTGTTGACGTTGACGATGGTGTAGACCCCCGAACCGGCCGACCGCAGGGTGAACCGCTGCCAGGCGTCGGCGGTGCAGCCCCACTGCTGCAGCAACGCACCGTCGACCTTCGAACCGGCCACCACGTCCAGGCACTTACCGCTCTTGGTGACACTGATCTGGTAGGTCCCGCCGACCACGGGCACCACCGCCCGCGCCGGGACCGCGAGAACGACCGAGACCGCGAGGACAGTGGTGATCAGCAGGACCATGCCCCTGGTGACACGCCGGACCGTTCCGACCATCCGTGCTCCCTGCGACGGGCGTTGTTCGGGGGTGGATCTGCCCTGTTGGGGCGACATCGGCATGACGGCCGTTCTCCCTTCTGCACGCGGACGCGCGGTGGTCAGGGTCAGCGCCAACCGCCGTCACGGTGACAGTGTTGTTAGCGCTAACACCTCTCGTTTCACGTACCGGCCGACGGTGTACGGGTGTCGATCGGTGGCCGTACCGCGGAGCTAACACGAGTTAATTGGGGTAGTCAACAAATAAACCTGCGGCCCTCCCGGGCGGATCGGGCTCCGGGGCGGCTCATCTGCGGTTTCATGCGAGGAGCAGGCGTCCCATCCGTGACGGCCTGGGAAACGTTCACGCCCGAGGCCGCTGTCGAAACGCCTCGGTGCCGCACGAAGTCCGGCATGCCTACGTTCGCCCTCGGGTCGCGACGCGCATCACAACGGTTCGGCAACCGGCTGTGGCAGGACGAATCGGCGCGAGTGGTCGACCTGGTCTCGAAGACCGGCCATCCACGACGGCAAGCCGACTGCAAGCGAACCTCACACAATGACTGGCATGAAAGCCTCCCTCACCGGACACCCCAGTGCCCCCCTCCGGCTTGCCGCCGGCGCGGCCCTCGTGCTCCTGACCGTCGCCGGATGCGGTGCCGGCGTTGACACCCGCCGGAGCGATCAGCCCGTTCCGGAACGCGTGACCAGCACGGCGACCGCTGAGACCACCGAGATCGCCGAAACCGCCCCGACCACCGAGCCCACCGAGAACGCCCAGCCCACCGAGAACGGCGAACCGGCCCAGGCCCGGACGGTTGTGCAGCCGGGTGGGACTCTCGTCGACGGCGGCACCGTCTCGGCCGAACTCACCCGCGCCGGGCAGCGGGACAAGTTCACCCTGGACCTGGGCGGCGCCAGGGAGTTCTACGTCACCGACATGTCCGGCGACGACATCCAGCTCCAGGTGTTCTCCGAGGTCGACGGTAAGCCGGTCGGCCCGTCCGACATCGCTCTCAGCTGGGGCACGTCGGTCATCAAATTGACCAAGGCGGGCAAGTACCGGCTTGAGGTCTTCGGGAGCACGAACGTCATCGGCCCGTACAGCCTCAGGATCGCGACGGTGAAGGTCCGCACGTTCCCGGCGACGCTCGGCCTGCAGATCGGCGAGGGCAGCCCGGACGGCGCGGGGCGGCTGGACGTCCCGGGACGCATCGACCGCTTCGAGTTCGACGCGGACGGCGCGTCGGCCATCAAGATCCTCGGCGGGGCCGGGGCGTGCACGGCCATCGAGTTGGAGCTCACCGACGCCGCCGAGAAGAACATCGCCGGCCCGCGGCAGCCCGTCCCACTCTGCGGATACGAGTTCGACATCCCACTCTCCAACGGAGACGGCCGGTATGCGCTCGTGGTCAGATCGGGTACGGCGAAGACCGGAGCCTACTCGTTCCAGATCGCGCGGGCGGGCTGAACGTCGGCCGGGCTTCCGGTCCTGGTCACCAGGTAACCGTCGCCCGATTCGCTTCCGATCTCCGCGACCTGCGTGTCCGGCACCGGACAACGACGCTGGACATCGACCGGAGACAATTGAGTCCTTCGGGCCGGGGAGGATGTCACGTGCCTGTGCCGGTCCCGGGTCAGGACCGGCTCAGGCTCCCGCGATACTCCAGCCCACTGGCACCCTCCTGGCCCACGAAGTCCAGCGTCGCCGGGTCCTTCAGCGTGAGAGTCATGTCTCCCCCTATGCACTGGTTCCGCTGCACGCGGGTCAGGTCGAGCACGTTCCCGGCCCTGACCCGGGTCAGCATGACCTGCTGCTCGCACCCATCGGCCCGCCACGTCCCGGCCGGCCGGTCACTCGGCAGGACGAGCGTGACCACGACGGTCTCCTCCCGAGCGTCCTGCGAGACGACCTGGCCCGTCCACGTTCCGGCGAAAGCCTCCGGGACTCCGCCTCCCGGCTGGGCCGAGGGCGGCGTCGCCGGCGCTTCAGAAGACGGCGCCGTGGAAGACCGTGCCTCAGAAGACTGTGCCTCAGCAGGCGGCGCCCCGGAAGACGATCGTCCGCCTGCGACAGAGCGTGGCCCGGAGTCCCCACCGGTGCCGGTGCCCACCTCCGGCCTCGCCGAGCCGTCACCGGGTGAGCCGCCGAGCGTTCCCGTGGCGTACAGGACCGCTGCCGTCACGAGCACCGCGACAATGCCGGTGATCGTGATCAGTACGGCGGCGGGCCCCCGCCGCCGTCGGGTCACCGGCTCACCATGCCGCGGCACCGTTTCCCGCACCGCCGTGTCGGAAGGGCCGAGATGACGGGTGGGAGGCGGGCCGTACGCGGATCCGGCCGGCCCCTGTACCCCAGTCGAACCGGCCACGACCGGAACCTGATCCGCCCGGTCGCTCCAGTCGGCGGGAAGGTAGGCGGTGGGCACCGGGCCGATGTCGGGAACCGTGACGGTGGGGGCTCCGGAGTCGACCAGGCGGATCATGAGCGCCCGGGCGGAGGGGCGTCCCCCGGGGTCCTTGGCCAGACAGACGGCCAGCGTCTCCCGCAGCGGCGATGAGATGTCCGTGAGGTCGGGCTCGGCGTTGAGTATCCGGCCGAAGACCGCGGCAACGGTGTCGCTGCCGAACGGCGGCCGGCCGGTAGCGGCGTAGACCATGGTCGCGGCCCAGGAGAACACGTCGGCCGCGGGCGATCCGTGCACACCGCTGAGCTGCTCGGGAGCCATGTACGGCGGGGTGCCGGACATGGCCGAGGGCATCGTGCTCGCGTCGAGCAACTGGGCGATGCCGAAGTCGACCACCCGTGGGCCGTCCGGGCCGAGCAGCACGTTGGCCGGTTTGAAATCCCGATGGATGACTCCCGCACTGTGGATGGCGGCGAGCGCGGTAGCCGTGGCGACCGCCAGACGGTCGAGGTCGCCGCCACGGAGGGGACCCTCGTCACGCACCCGATCCTGCAGTGCGGGACCCGCGATGAACTCGCTCACGACGTAGGGGTCCGGCCGGTCGGTCTCCGCCGCCAACACCCGGGCCGTGCAGAAGGGGGCCACCCGCAGTGCCGACTGCAACTCCCTGGCCAACCGGCGGCGCGTGGCGGGATCCGAGCCGCTGCGAAGTACTTTGATCGCCACCCGCTCGCCGGACCGGCTCCACCCTTCGTAGACGATCCCCTGCCCGCCCTCGCCCAGACGCCCGACGACCTCGAACTCCCCCAGCAGGCGCGGGTCTCCCGGCTGCAACGGGCCAGCGGGCATCGGCTCCTCCAAGCGGTGATCTCCTCACAGTAGCGATGTGAGACCCGACCCACCATGGTCCTCCATCAGGGCGATGGCCAAGGAAGCCGAATGGTAGAGGCTCGGGCTACTGGAGCTTCACCGAGGCGACCGCGAGACACGGGAGCCACTGTGTTGGCAAGCGATCGAGGCATTGATCTGATCACCCACCGGGCCGCCCATGAACGCTGGACCAAGGTCTGCGACTGAGGATGATCGGGAAAGTCCGCGCGTGGGCATGCGGACCGAAGGTCACGCTTGTTTCCTATGGCTGATTACTGCAACGAGGTCCCGGATCCCGTAGGAACGGAATCCGGGACCTCGTCGGCGATCAACGACCACCCCTATCGCCTATAAACGTGTCCGGCGTAAGCGTAACCACGGGGTCCTGTCGTCCAGGTACACGATGTGTAATCCCAGTCGTTTAAGGCTGCGTATCTTGCCGTTTCGGATTGACAGCTCCTTGCCGCCTCGGCCTTAGCCTGTTCCCAGGTACCTCCGCCGGGCGGGTAGAAGTAGCCAATGAACCGGATCGATGCGGCGTTGGCCGGAGTCGCACCGATTGCGACAGGCCCCAGCAGGGCAGCGCTCAACACTGCCACCAGGCCAATCTTTCTTGCCGTTTTCACTTTTCTGACCCCTGACTTCCTATCGCTCCTGTGTTGCCTGAACAGCTGAGGAAATTATCTTGAACGGTGGTGACATACCGTGCACACCGAAGCCTTTCTCGGTGCTACCCAGTCTCGTTGCGGCCTCGGGGCGCCGCCTCTCGCCTTCTAATCGCCGACCTGTCTGGAGTCCAACAGGTGGCATCCGGTGAGTGCCTTGCCGAACCCCACACAGTGGGCGATTTCAGCAAAGATTTACTCCATCGAAGCGGCGTGGCTCTATGGCCACCCGGCTTCCTATGGTCCCTTGATGCTCCACCCAGGAACATGTTCCGTCCGCGCCGTACGCCCAGATGATTTTCAGACGCATTCCGTGTCCGCATTGGTTCTGCGCGTATGCGGTTTGGGTGATTGTGCCTCTGTTCACCCACCCGGCGACACAGTCCGGCGCGCGCGCCAGGATCTCAACCTGTTCGCTGTCCGGAGCGGGAGAGGGTGTGTCCTGGGCGGCGAAGGCGGGGCCGACGTGCAGGAGGGTTGCACTTAATCCTGCGCCGATGGACGCCATGATCATCTTCTTCATTGAAACTCCTTCCCATCGTATTGAATTTATGGTGCTCATGAAGGTGCTTCCATAATTAGATACGGCCCAACCTTCGAGGGGCCGGGCGAACGGAAACCAAAGGAATTCGAAGATCTCATTCACCTGCGACCCACCGGGCCAGGATTCAGCTACGGAGTGGACGTAGCGCCCGCCCACCTGCAAGCCTTCCGCGTACGGCGGCATCTCAGCACGGACGGCCGGTCAGCAGCCCCGGTTTCCGAAAAGAACGGGAATATTCATTTCGCCGCACATGCTTCGATTACAGCGATTCTTGTAATACGACTTACAGCCGGTGGGAGCAGGGATCGACAAGGCACCGACGAACGGTGCGAACACTGCGGAATGAGCCGAAGGCACCTGGACCATTAATGCATCCAAAGCAACCATCGACGCCCCTACCCCCTCTTTGTAGTTTACGGAAAATCCGCTTGGTCGATGAGTTGCATTCTTAATATATCGACACAGGCAGCGGATCGACATACTGCGCGAAGCTGATTCTCTCTGCACCCATAGCGGTAGGCCGCCTACAACTTCCGCGGTACGTGAACCGGGAGAGACGGCGGCATTGTCCGATAAGTGTTGAAGGGGAGCAGACCAGGTAGGCCGGAAAGGGTCCTGCCGCGGCTTAGAGGTTCTTTCCTCGGGTGCGAGGTGACGGTTCGGGTTCCTGCGTGGGCGGCAGGTTCGCCGGGACGGATTCCGGCGTCTCAGACTCCGATGTCGTCTCAAGGCCGGCCCGAACGGGCCGGCTGTCTCGGTGTTGACGCCGACGACCCGGCAGGCCTCCTTGTTACTCCAGCCTTGTTGCATGAGTGCAGGTATGCCGCCCGCTCGCGGGCGGCATACCTGCACTCATGAGCGCGTTCCCGGTCCTTCCGAATCTCGAAGTCCATCGCATCCCCTCAACTGGGGTGTTGCGACGGCCACTGGAACGGAAGCAGATTCTTCGTCGTCTGGCCGGGTCGTTCGGCTTTTCGGCCTCCTGGGCGGAGGGGGCCACGCTGTCCCACACGTCGCCGGTACCCTGCCCATCATCGGTACAGGTGACGGAGAACGGGATCTTGTTGGAAGTCTTCTTCACCGGGCTGGCCAGGCGAACCGCGCCCCAGCCACGGGCGTTGCCGGTGGCCTTGATCGACGTGGACAGCCGAACGGTCTTGAGGCCTTTGCCGCCGACCTTGTAGACCTTGGCTCTGTTCTTGTCCCCGTCGCTGAAAAAATGACAGCGGGTGGACGGGCCGCGCCCTTTTCGTGCCAACGTGGTCTTCGCCGGGTGCGGCCGGCTCGTAACGGAGGTTGTCGACGCAGGCTGATGATGGTCGGTGATGGCTGCCGGGCTGGCTGAACGAGCCGTGAGCGTATGCTGAACTGTTCGGCATGGAATATCCCCGACTCCTTGACTGCCTCGCGGCCGACTTCGGCCGCCTGCGGGCCGTCGTGCCGACCGACCCCGGCGCGATGGTGCCGAGCTGCCCCGACTGGACCGTCGCCGACCTGACCCGTCACGTCGGCGAGGTGTACCTGCACAAGACTCTGGCCATGCGCGGGGGCGCCGAACCCGACCCGTGGCCGCCGAAGGAGCTCGCGGACGAGGAGCCGATCGCGCTGCTCGACCGCGCGTACGCCGGACTGCTCGACGAGTTCGGCGCCCGTAAGCCGCGGGATCCGGCCGGCTCCTGGTACGCCCCGGATCAGACCGTCGGCTTCTGGATCCGGCGGATGGCGCAGGAGACGGTCATCCACCGCATCGACGCCGAGCTCGGCACCGGCCATCCGGTCACGCCGGTCCCGGCGGACCTCGCCATCGACGGCATCGACGAGCTGCTCAAGGTCTTCGCGGCATACAGCGTCGCCGAGTGGGGCGACCACTTCACCGACATCCTGGCCGGCTCACCGGGCCGGACGTACACGGTGCGGACCGACGGCGCGGCATGGCGGGTGCGGACCGGCCCGGGGCTGTTCGCCGTCGAAGACGGCGCCGGCGACGACGCGGCCGACGTGACCGTGAGCGGCCCGCCGACGGCCGTGCTGCGCTGGGTGTGGAACCGGGAGGGTGCCGGCGAGCCGAGCGGCGTGACGGTCGAGGGCGCCCCTGAGGCGGTCGAGGAGCTGCGACGCTGCATCGTCATGGCGACGCAGTAAGGCCGGTCGGTCGGCACGGCGTACTGAGCGACCCGGCCACCTGACTCGGCGGTCCGATCCGCACCCGGCTCAAGCCGATGCGATACCGCCCAGGCCTCCTGACGCTCTCGTAGCTCACACCAGCCTGATCACCCATCCGGCACACATTTCGTGGAGGGCTCTGCCCGTCCTGCGGGCGAACCGCCCTGATCCGCGCTGGCAGCCCTGCCGACCGTCCAGCCCCGCCGATTTCACGGAATGTGTGCCTGAACCGGTTTTCAGGCGGCGTCGACACGGTCGAACCAAGCCCTCGCGGAGGGGAGAAGCAGTAGAACGACCACGATGATCGGCAGAACCACGTTGAGATTCAGCAAGCTACGCATGCTGAGATCGGAATCCAGAGCGAGCATGGAGACGAAGCCGAGCGCCATGAGGCTTTCGAACGCGAGCACGGCGACTCGGTCTCGCCTGTCACGATAGATCCACCTACTTGCCAACCAACCGGCCAGGACTGCGATAACGATGCAGAAGCCAACGAGCAACAGCGCAAGCCCGGAGTTCACGTCGCCAGCCGAGCTCACGAGGAGAAAGACGAGCAGCGCACCACCCGCCAGCGCCTGTACTGCCTGAAGCGACACGATGAACTCGGCGATCTTCATCACGCGCGGCATGCGTTGGGCCTTGTCCGTCTCAACCACGGGAACCCCTTGGGGGTAGGAGATCACCGGCAATCTCCCTAAGTGTATGACCAAGGCCCTCATAGGGGTCTTCCCGTAAGAAGCGGAACTTTCTCCGATCAACGGAAGGAAGCCGTACCGGAGTCCCACTGCGCCGATAGCACGTTGCCGTGTTTCGCTGTCGCACGAATACGACAGAGGCCCTCCGGGATCATCCCGGAGGGCCTTTCGACCTGGAGCCGCCTCGGGGAATCGAACCCCAGACCCATTCATTACGAGTTAGAACACGATCGTCCAGAACCGTCCACGGCCGTCTTCCGGAGCTGGTCGAGCGGGCTCCACAAGGTCCCTCAGTCCATGGTCGTCCAGGTCCGTCCAGAGCCGTTGCCGGCATCCGCGTTAGCAAGACCAGGGTTCACGCTGCCCGAACTCCTAGTCGTCACCGCCCCGTCTAACGCGGTGTCCACCCACGTTCACCGGGTTCGACGGCGCGTCGCTTCAGAGATGAATCCGGACTGGGTCGGCCCCGGAAGCCCGGCCAACGTTTATGGTCAGCGCACTCCATTGAGCTGCGACTCCCCACTGACGATCGACCACGCCCTGACCGGCCACTGACGACGCGACCTGTCTTTTCTCGCATACGTGGCCTGTTGTACGCCCTCAGTGGCTTGGAGAAACTCTCGGTTGATCACCTTGTGAACGGTTCGCGCACAGGCGCCGCCAGGTGAGCGCTACGATCAGCCCTTTCGCGCGAAAAGGGCGGCATGCGGTGCAGAGATACCGTCTGGGGCGGTTAGCGGCAATCGTCAACATGGTGGCCGTGGTGGTCGCGGTCGTCATCAGCCTGGTCCGAGATTCCCTTGATCCGGCCTGGACAGTGGTCCAGTGGTACCCGCCCTCCCGCTTCGCCGACGAGACCTCGCTGCTCGCGGTGCTGGGTGGGTTGCTACTGGTCGGCGCGGTCAATTCGTGGATGTTCTGGCAGGTGCTCCAGGGACCGGCCGATGCTGCGCCGTTGCCGCGACGCGCGCTGTGGCTGCGTCGATTGCTCTACGTCTACGTCGGCTGGCTACTGATCCCGGTACCGCTTCCCGACGAGGTGGGGACCGCGTTCGACGTGGTGCTGTGGGTGCCCATCGTCATCCTCTTCGCGCAAACGCTGACGCGCTCGGGACCGACCTTCCGCCTGATCCTGGTCACCACCGCTCTGCTGAGCACGGCGCTTCCATGGGTGCTCGAAGCCGTGCCCCCGGACAGCTACGCCGACTGGGCCGCACCCGTGCTTTCCGCGGTGAGCCTGGCACTCGTAGCGGCGGGGTTGGCCTGGTTTCTGATGATCCTCATCGCCCAGCGACGCGACGGCCGCTGGACCCGGACCACGATGGTCCTGGGAGCGTGCCAACTGGCGGTCATCCCCGTCACCGTCGTCCTGAACCAGCTCGTCGACTTTCCGGAGAGCGTGGTCCTGTCCGACCTCCTGGATGTGCTGGTCGTCTTCCAGCTGGTCTGGCTCGCCCGGACGGCCCGCGAGCTCAACCGCCCCAGCACCGCACCGGATCCCGAGCCCCTGCGCTCGCCCCGGCTGCTCCTCGCGCTGATGGTCCTGGCTCCGCTGGCGGTCATCGCCCCCGAGGCCAAGCCCCACATGACCTACACCTGGCTCGATGCCGACTGCTCGTCGATCCCTCTGTTCGCCGACACCCCTCCGCAGGATCGCCGGCGCGTTTACCTGTGCCTGGCCGGAAACGGGCGGTCCTTCGAAAACGTGCGGTTCTGGAGCGGAGGCGGGCGCACGGTCACGGACCAGCAGCTCCTGGGCAAGGGCTGGAAGAGCTGCGCGGCAGGCGACGGCAAGGTGAGAGCCGAGGCGCTGGTCTACCTGTGCCCGGAAGTCGTCGCACGTGACCAACCCGACCTCCTGCTCACGGCGGCTCAACTCAGGCAGCGAGACGCCAAGGAGCGAGCCCGGCGGCGGCAAGAGGTGGCGGATGAGGCCGCTCAGTACGTGAGCAGCTGCCGCGATCCCTGGCCCGCGCTGCGGACCTCCCGCCAGGTCACAGCCGTCCACCTGCCCACCGATTGGGACGGCTACCACATCTTCAACGGGCGTGCGGCGAGCCTGGAGGCACTTTATGACGAGAACATCGAATCCGACAGCCCGCTTGTGGCCCACGGGGGTGCTGCCATGGTCAGCACGACGCTGGAGTACGGCGCCACCTGCGTCACTGTGAAGGTCCTGCGTACGGCCCCGCCGACCCGGCGCAAGGGCTGGGACGACGTGGTCGACGCGGATCTGGTTCTCGGCTCGGGACGGGTGCATCTGAAGGGCAGGGGCATCAAGGTCGCAGTCGCCCTTCCGAAGGCGGGGAAATACCGGGTTCGCCTGCATACCCGAACGTTGGACGAGGGGGTGGGAGAAGACCTTGTGGTGGTGTTTCCCACTTCCTAGTGTCATGCGCCTGAAATTCGCCGCATAAGTTCCTATGCTGATCCCTCCCTGCCAAACTAGACAGAGGTAACAAAAAGGTACATAACTCTGTATCGAGGGCGGGGAAGGAGACATCCCTTCGTGGGAGCACGACAACCAGACCCCGAGACCCCTGACCCGCAGGTACATGAGCGGGCCACAGCCCGCCGGTACTCCGCGGCGTACAAGGCTCGGATCCTGCAGGAGTACGAGCAGCTCGACAAGGCCGGCAAGGGCGCGCTGCTGCGCCGCGAGGGACTGTACTCCTCGCTGATCTCCAGTTGGAAGACCGCCCGAGACCATGGGGCGACCCAGGCGCTGGCCCGGCCGGTCGGCCGCCCCAAAGCCGACCCGCGCGACAAGCAGATCGACACACTGGAAGGCGAGGTCGAACGGCTACGCGCCGAACTCAACAAGACCCGCCAGGTGATCGAGGTGCAGGGAAAGCTCTTCGCGCTGCTGGATCAGCTCGCCACCGGCAGCGAGAACTCGACGGCTCGGGGCGAGCAGTGACCGAGATCATCCAGACCGCGCAGGCCGAGGTGATCGAGGCACTCACCCCACTGCTCGGCCGCCGCAAAGCGTGCACGGCGGCCGGAGTGCCGCAGGCCAACTGGTACCGAAACAACCGCCGCAGCCCGGCTCCGGCCCGTCCCCTCACCCCGCGCAAGCCGCACCCGGCCGCGCTGTCGACCACCGAGCGTGACCGCGTCCGAGCCGTGCTCAACGAGCGCTTCGCCGACGCAGCCCCCGCCACGGCGTACTTCACGCTGCTGGACGAGGGCACCTACCTGGCCTCAGAGTCCACGATGTACCGGATCCTGCGTGCCCATGGTGAGGTCGGCCGTGATCGGCGCCGTCAGGCCACCCACCCGCCCAAGACCATCCCCGAACTGTTCGCCGATGCCCCTAACCGCGTATGGGCATGGGACATCACCAAGCTACGCGGCCCGGACAAGGGCCTCTGGTACCACCTGTACACGATCATCGACATCTACAGCCGCTGCGTGGTCGGCTGGATGGTCGCCTCCCGCGAGTCGGCCGCGCTGGCCAAACGACTGATCCGGCAGACCACGCTCAAGCAGAAGGTCAACCGCGACACCCTCACCCTGCATGCCGACCGCGGCTCCTCGATGAAGTCCAAGACCGTGGCCGAACTGCTCATCGACCTCGGCGTGGCCAAGTCTCACAGCCGCCCCAAGACATCGAACGACAACCCCCACATCGAGGCGAGCTTCAAAACCCTCAAATACTGCCCGGCCTTCCCCGGCCACTTCGGCTCGATCGAGGACGCCCGCGCCTTCTGCCGGACCTTCT
>NZ_JBFAOJ010000030.1:0-85717 GCF_040675205.1 Streptosporangium sp. NPDC049644
GACAGTCCTCCGCCTTGTGCGTATCTCATGATGTCGGTGTACCCGGCAATCAAGGCACGTCAGAACCTACGACACCACGAGTTCAACCTCAGTAGGAGCAGCCACCGAGACGACGCGGTATTGGCGTTACCCCGACGGGCGAGTGGTCACCGAATTGTGGTCGCGTCCAGTCCGTGTCAAGAAGGGTGCCAAGTGGGCGTGGATTGACACCACACTGGCGAAGCAGGGCGACGTCATCAAGCCGAAGGTCATCAAGGGCGACCTCTCGCTTCCCTCCGGCGGCGGCTCCGGCACGCTGACCACTTTCTCGTCCGGCCCGAAACAAAGTCTCAGCCTGTCGTGGCCTAGCAAGCTACCCGACCCCACACTCGACGGCAGCCGTGCCACGTACATCGACGCCGTGGGCCCCGGCGCGGATCTCGTAATCACTGCTCTGGCCACTGGTTTCCGCTATGACGTAGTCTTACGTGAGCGGCCGGCCAAGGATTTGCAACTGCGGATCCCATTCCAGGGCAAGGGCCTCGCGCTGCGCGAGGGCCGAGGCGGCCGACTGCGGGTCACCAATGAGCATGACGAGAACGTCGCCGTTACCGGGAAACCTGTCGTGCGTGGCGACCGCAGCTCCAAGGGCAAGGGTGGCATCGGCACCGTGGAGACCTCAGTCGACGGCGAAAGTGGGCGGCAAACCCTGGTCGTCAAGCCCAACCGGGAATACCTCGCCGACTCCAGCACTACCTACCCAGTGACCATTCAGTCCGCGTTCAGCATCATCCCCAGCGAGGACGCAGACGTCTGGAGCGTCTTCCCTGACACAGCCAACGGCGATGGCGCCACCCTAGGAGCGGGTACGGAGTCGGATGGCAGTACATCGCGCGCGTACCTGAAGTTTGATACCGCACCTCTCGTTGGCCAGCAGCTCAGCAACGTTACCCTGAGCCTGCTCAACATCGACGGTCCCGCATGCGGTTCGGCAGTGGGTGAGGGTATCCAGGTTCGTCGGGTCACCAGCGAATGGGACGCCGCCGAGGTTACCTGGAAGTCACAGCCCTCCAATACCGCGGAGGACGCGGTCGTCAACAGAAGCAGCGTCGGCGGATCCTGCGACCCTGCCCCGATGGAATGGGATATCACCGCGATGGCCCGCCAGTGGGCCACGGTCGCCGGAAATTACGGCGTCGTGCTGAAGTCGCCGACCGAGCGCGCGAGTGCCAACTACCGGGTCTTTCCGTCCTCCGAGGGCACTGAGATCGGCGATCCGCCCAAGATCACCGCAACGTTCGCTCCGGTAGGAGACCCCGTCACGCTCTACCCCGCAGGCCCCGACGGCGTCGAGGTGATCCAACTGCCAGCCAACTGGGGCAATGACGCCCTGCAGATGGCCGAACCGCAGGCGCACGCACTTTCCGATGCCTTCGAGCGGGCCCGCGCCAACCCCGACGCGCTCGCTGATCCGTATGTCGACATGGTGACCGGTCAGGTCATCATCCCCGCCGCCACGGCGGACGGCCGCTCCATCGGTTCGGCGCCCGTGGTCGGCACCGCCTACCTCGGACTGGGCAGCATCGACTGGACTCTCCCCGGCTCTTACACTGACGGCGACCTCGACGAGGATGCCGAAGGGCAGCCAGGCCTGCCAGAGGACTACAACTTCTCCCCTGCGGTGCGCGACGTGGGCACTAGCTATGCTCGTTTCCGTACCATCTTGCGAGAGGTGCTGAGCCTGACCCCCGCTCAACTGCCCGGTGCCGACAAGATCGTTGATGGCTGGCTGTCAGCGGAGCGCAACCGGGCCATCTTTACGGTCACCGCAGTGTCGCCTGAACTCCGACTGGCCCTAGCACAGCGATACGGCACAGATTCCGTCGTGCTCAGCTTGGCCCCCAACGCTAGCCAGCAGCGGTCGCAGCCCCGATCCAGCACGGCTGTGGGGCCCGTCAGCCCTCTAGCTACCGACACGCGAGCCAACGACAACGACGAGTACATCAACGGCGGCGGCGCGTACACGCCGGAGAACGGCACTCCCTGCAGTATGGGCTTCGCCTGGAAGACCGCCGCAGGCAAGCGACTGGTGACCGCAGGCCACTGCCTGCCGACCAACGACCCCACCGGCAGGATCTCAACGTACGACGCCCACCGGGAACTGACGACGTGGACCCTCGGTACGGGAACCGTCCCGTTGCCTGGCAAGAATCAGTGGCTCGGAGACAGTGCTCTCGTGGTCACAGGGCCTTCCAAGACGCCGACCGCATCCATCTTTACGGGTGGCCCGGATTCCTCGACCAGACGTCCAGTCAAGGGCCGCTATAACCGGGCCCCGGTCATTGGGGATCTGTTCTGCCTGGGAGGCAAAACATCCGGACAGCAGTGCAACTGGAAGGTCAAGGTGGCCGACCACTGGTGGAAGACGAACACCGGAACGCTCGACTCCGGCACCTTGGGCGAGCACCCTAGCTACTGCGCGGACGGAGGAGACTCTGGCGGCCCTGTCTACACCTTCCACACCACGGTGGACTCGACCGGTAAGAAAAAAGCGTCCGCGGTGGCGCGGGGCATCATCAGCAGCGGTGCCGGCTCCTGGTTCGGTGACTGTAGTGTGACATACACCGACATCTTGAACGTCCGTCGCGCTTACGGCGGTGACCTTCTCAAGCGTAGGTAAGGTTACCCCCATGTCCACTGGCAAGGCTTTCCTCACCTTGGCGTGCGCCGCGTTGATGCTGACCGGCTGCGCCACCTCCTCCTGGGAGAACATCGGAGGGGCGAAGTTGTCGGCCGACGAACGCACTTTGACAGTCGAGCTGATACTCGATGCCCCCTCCAGATTCGAGAAGCCCTGCGAGAGGGTAAAGGACACAGAAATAAACGAATCCTCCTCACAGGTCGTCATCGGAATCCAGGTGGAGAAGGACTGCCCCAGGCAGTGGCCATGGGAGGAGCCGGTCTTCACCAACCTGGTGGGCCATCCATATCCGGTCAAGTTCAAGCTGGAGCGACCTCTCGCGGGAAGGACCGTTGTCAACAATACCAATGGTCACCGCGTGCGGATTTATCCGGAAGAGGGCACGTCCCGATGACTGCTCCGGGTGATGGGGCCGCCCCCTGGCTCCATCACCCGGAGGCCGTCGGCCGCGATCAGAGCCGGAGGGTCACTGCGCATCAGTTGCTCACTGTGCTACAGGCGAAATGACACGGGTCCCATCTAGTCCTATTTCATATCAAAAAGACATGATTTTCCTATATCTCGCTGAAGTCCGACAGAGAGTTGTCAGTACAGAATGCGATACGTGTCGCACCCTGCCCCTCCCCACGCGGCGACGCCTGGCTTCAAACATGTGAGAGGACGTAGGGGCTGAGGCAGCGAGGTGGGTGGTACCAGAGGATCACGGGGTCATCGGCAGGCCAGTTGGAACCAGACGACGCGGCTGGTGGGGGTCTCGTACCAGCCCCAGGCCGAGGAGAGTCGCTGGACGAGCCAGAGGCCGCGTCCGCCGCCGCTGTCGGGGTCGGTGTCCAGGCAGACCTGAGGCCGCTGTCCGGTGGTTGATCCGGCGTCGATGACGTCGATGTGGAGCGTTCTGTTGTGGCGGGCGACGGCGACGATGACCCGGCCGCCGGGGGTACGGCCGGAGTCGGAATGGCGCACCGAGTTGGTGACCAGTTCGGTGAGCAGCAGGAGCGCGTCGTCGGTGTGCGGGTGGTTCACGCCGTCCAGCAGGTCGCGGATGTAGCGGCGGGCCTGGGGGACGGCGGCGACCTGCGCGGGGAAGTCGACCTGGCCCAGCGCTTCCAGTTCCCTCACCGCGCCACCTCCACCAGCCGCTCGGCCGCCTCCCGCATCCTGCTCCGGCCGCGCCAGTCCCGGTCCTGCCGATTCCCGCCTTGCCAGTTCGGGGCCTGCTGATTCTCGCCTTGCCGGTCCAGGCTCTGCCGACCGCCGCCTTGCCGGTCTGAGGCCTGCTGATTCCTGCCTTGCTGGCCTCGGTCCTGCCGCTCCCGGTCCCGCTGGTCCCGGCCCCGCCGATTCCCGCCTTGCCGGTTCGGGTTCTGTCGGCCTTGGCCCTGCCGAGTCCGGCCCTGCGAGTCCTGGTCCTGCCGCTTCCAGGTGAACACCGAGGTACGGCCCCGCTGCGCGGTGGCGACCCTCGACCGCCCCGGCGGTACGAAGATCTCCACACTCGGCCGGCGGCCGGGCGAGAGCCTGACCACGGAGTCGAACCCGAGATCGTTCAACTCCCAGGCCAACTCCAGCAACTCACCGCCCCACCCTTGAAGATCACTCGCTTTCATCTGATCGCCTGCCCTTCAAGGCTCCCGATGCCCTTCGGTGTTTGCCACATATGCCCGATATCTACCGAGAGTCATTGGGCGTACACATAGAGCATGCAGCGGCGAGGCCAGATGCGCCAACGGAAAAGCAAACTTGCCATCAGAAAAGCACCGACACCCTGTGTGAGACAGCCGCTACTGTGGGCTCCAATCCAAGGGAGGCTGAACATGCGGCAAACAGGGAGCCCTACAGTGCGCAGGCGTCGCCTGGCCTCAGAGCTTCGCCATCTGCGCGAACGCGCTCAGTTGACGCTGGAGGAAGTCAGCCAGCGGCTCGGGTGGTCCACCTCGAAGATCTCGCGGATCGAGACCTCCCGCGTGGGCGTCGTTCCCAAGGACGTCGGGCTTCTCCTCGACCTCTACAAGATTGGCAACTCCCGGCGGGAGGAACTGCTCAAACTTTCGCGTGACGCCCGAAAGAGGGGCTGGTGGCACGCCTATGACGATCTTTCCAGTGAGTACACCGCCTATATCGGCCTTGAGGCCGAAGCCACCTCGATGCGCAGCTTCGCACCTGCCGCCATTCCTGGCCTCCTTCAGACAGAGGACTACGTTCGTGCCGTTGTCCGTGCCGGTCTGGTCCTCGCACCTCCCGGTGAAATTGAACACCGCATCGAAGTGCGTATGGCTCGGCAGGCACTGCTCTCGCAGGCCGAGCCCCTATGCCTCTGGACTGTTCTGGACGAGGCCGCCATCCGTCGCATCATCGGTGGGCCAGCCGTGATGCACTCCCAGCTCAACCGGCTCCTTGAGATGGCCGATCTGCCCAACATCACCGTTCAGGTCCTGCCTTTCAGTGCTGGAGCCCATTCGGCCATGAGCGGTGCGTTTCAAATTCTCCAGTTTCCTGAGCCCGCCGATCCAGATGTGGTGTTTCTCGAGAATCTGACAGACAGCCTCTATGTAGAACGAGATGCGGATGTATACCGTTATACGGTGGCTTTTGATCACCTTCGCGCCAAGGCGCTGGGTCCGGATGATTCCCGGCGTCTCATCACGGAGGTAGCTTCCCAACTTGGCTAGCCCCTGCGAAAGGAACGTGGAATGTTAGAGATAGGTCTATCTCACGTTACGTGGCAGAAGAGTTCCCTATGCGGCGCTGGCCAGGACTGTGTCGAGGTGGGGGTCTGGCGCAAGAGTTCGTTGAGCGGTAACGGCTCCGACTGCATCGAAGTCGGCCTCTGGAACAAAAGCTCCCTCAGCGGTAACGGTCCGAACTGCGTCGAAGTCGCCCTCGCCGCCACCCCCCAGGCCGGAGCCGAGACCGCCCCGGACGCCGACCGGCTCGTCCTGGTCCGGGACTCCAAGGACCCCGAGGGCCCGGTGCTGTCCTTCACCCCGTCCGAGTGGGATGTCTTCCTCGGGATGATCAAGAGCGGGGAGCTCGCCGATCTGGGCTGACCGTCATGGCGGCCCCCTCTCTGCCAGGCTTCGGCGAGGCATGGGACGAATCAAAGGTTCGCGACGCTGAAACCCGGAGGCGACCGCCCGCCCGTGCCGTACGGAAATCCTGCCTCTCCGGGGCCCGGATGCAGATCGCGTCACCGGGTCGGTGACACAATGGACCCCATGCCTGAGGTGCCGAGTGTTCGCGCCGTCCTCCTCGACGACGACCGGCTGGTGGTCTTCCGGCGTACGGTCCCCGGTAAGGAGCTCTACTGGTCCGTTCCCGGCGGCCATGTCGAGCCCGAGGACGCCTCGCTGGAGCACACCCTGCACCGCGAGGTCATGGAGGAGCTGGGCGCCGTGGTCTCCGGCGTCACCCCGCTGACCACCCTGGAATGCGTGCGCGACGAGGGGATCAAGACCCAGCACGTCTACGGCTGCCGCCTGGTCTCGATGGATCTCGCGCTGCGCTGCGGCCCGGAGTTCGAGGACCCCGCCCGTGGCCGGTACGAGGTGGTGCGGCTGCCGCTCGACCCTGCCGAGATCTCCGCCATCAACCTCGTCCCCCCGGAGCTGGGCACCTACCTCACGGACACCGTCACCCTGCTGCCTGCCCTGATCGCCTGATCCCTCCCGTCCTCGGAGCGGATCGGGCCGTGGCGGAGGGCTTCTCGCGAACGTTCGGGGGGAATCCGGAACGGGTGACGGGGCCCGCCGAAGGTCAGGTCCGGCGGTCCTCCATCTCCCACAGGTGGTCGAGGACGTGCCAGGCGACGCGGCGGGCGGTGTAGCGGACCGGCCAGCCGCCGGGGACCGGTGGCCGTCCGTCGGAGGGCCGGGACAGCGCCTCGGCGAGGTCGGCGCGCATCGCCGCCAGGTCCGCGGGCTCGCGCAGTGGCTTGTGGCGGACACCGACCTTGCGGGCGTACGCGCGCTCGGCCTCGACCACGTGGGAGACCATCTTGTCGCGGTCCCTGCCACCGCCGCGCGGCCCCTTGCGCAGCTCCTCCGGAGAGGCGGCGGCGGCCTCGTCGAAGAGCTTCCAGGCCGCCTCGACCAACGCGACGGCCCGGGCTGCCTCCGCCTCGCCGACCGGTTCGGCGTCGAGCGAGGGGATCGCCTCGATGGCCCCGAAGTCCGTGGTGGTGCCGCCCCTGGCCCGCTCCACCACCACCGGGTCCGCCGGTTCGAAGAGCAGCTCCGCCCGCTCCGCGACGACCCGGTAGCGCGGCGCGTACGTCACCAGCGCCTCCAGCGCCTCCTCCTCGGATCTGCCGATCCGGCACCAGCCCGGCCACTCCGCCGAGCAGGCGAAGACCTTCTTGGCGCCGATCTCCAGGTAAACACGTGTCATGCGCGACAGCATGGCATCCATACCTGACAGATCACGACAGGAATGTGCGCCGCCGGACGCCCCACCCGGCGGACAGGCTCTAGTCGATCAGCTCGATCAGGTCGGCGATCGAGTCGACCACCTGGGAGGGGCGGAACGGGTAGCGGTCGATCTGGTTCCTGCTGACGACCCCGGTGAGCACCAGGATCGTGTGCAGCCCCGCCTCCATGCCGGAGACGATGTCGGTGTCCATCCGGTCGCCGATCATGGCGGTGCTCTCGCTGTGGCCGTCGATGGCCCGCAACGCGCTGCGCATCATCATCGGGTTGGGCTTGCCCACGAAGTAGGGCTCCACCCCGGTCGCCTTGGTGATCATCGCGGCGACCGCGCCGCAGGCGGGCAGCGATCCCTCGCTGGACGGGCCGATCGGATCGGGGTTGGTGGCGATGAACCGGGCGCCGCCCTCGATCAGCCGGATCGCCCGGGTGATCTGGGTGAAACTGTAGGTGCGGGTCTCGCCGAGGACCACGTAGTCGGGGGCGATGTCGGTCAGCACGTAGCCGATCTCGTGCAGGGCCGTGGTCAGGCCCGCCTCCCCGACCACGTAGGCCGAGCCCCCGGGACGCTGGCCGTCCAGGAACCTGGCGGTGGCCAGCGCGGAGGTCCAGATCGACTCCGGCGGGACCTCCAGACCGGCCGCGCGCAGCCGCACGGCGAGATCGCGCGGGGTGTATATCGAGTTGTTGGTCAACACCAGGAACCGCTTGCCGGACTCGCGCAGCCGGCGGATGAACTCGTCTGCACCGGGGACCGGACGCCCTTCATGGACGAGGACCCCGTCCATGTCCGACAGCCAGCACTCGATCGGCTTGCGCTCGTCCACCGTTCTCCCCTGTTCCGGCCGTACATGTACGAGAACCAGGATGGCAGGACAAGGCCGACAATGCGCCACCAGGCCCGCACATCGCGGCATCGCGCGGTTGAACGGCCCCTACCCGTTCCGGCTCCGGCCCCTGTCCACGGAGCCTGCCGTGGCGGGGAACTGCGGGCGAAAGACCCAGGGGCCGTGGCCTAGCACACGGTCCGCCAGGTCTGTTCCTCGATCAGTTCTCTGCTCCGCCAGCCGTACATGGTGCGGACCAGGCGGTGGTGGTACCAGCCGCCGCCGCGGATGAGCCCTGCGGCGTCGGCGGCGACCATGTCCCTGGACGGCGCGAGCGTGTCGGTGAACGAGGCGGTGACCGCCGCCTCGTCCCCGTCGAACCTGATGGTCATCGCCCCGATCAGGTGCTGGCGTCCCGGCCAGGTCGGCAGCACCTCGGCGAGCCATCGCCGCGCCTCGTCCCTGCCGCCCCTGATGCCGCCCGCCGAGGTGTAGTCGATCACCGCGTCCGGGGTGAAGACCAGGTCGAGCCGTTCCCAGTCCCCGGTGTCCACCGCGTAGGCGTATCTGGCGAGCAACTCGCCGATCTCCAGCCGGTCCGCCATCTCCTGTGCCCTCATGCCCCTATCGAACCAAACGCTTGCTCAGGGCGCGAGTGCCTCCAGCGCCACCTCCGCCCTGCGCATCGACTCCTCGGGGTCGGCGTCGGGCGATCCGATCTCCGGATCGAAGTTGAGGTCGTGGAAGACGTCGGTGACGCCCTTGGCCGCGAGCCTGTCCACGTCCTGCCTGATCTCCTCGAACGAGCCGGTCAGCGGCTCTCGACCGGCCGCCCCCGAGGGCCGGATGCGGGTGACGCCCCGGGTGACGAAGCGCAACGCCTCCGGATCGCGCCCGGCGTCACGAGCCGCCTCCCTGACGATGGAGATCTTCTTGTCGATCCCGTCGAGGTCCTCGCGGCTCGAACTGATCCAGCCGTCCGCCAGCCGCCCGACCCGCCTCAGCGCCACCTCCGCCGACCCGCCCAGCAGGATCGGCGGCACGGTGGGCGGCTTGGGCTCCTGGTACGCGGCCGGCAGCTGGTAGAACTCGCCGCTGTGCTCCACGACCTCCTCGGTCCACAGGCGCCTCAGCAGCGGGACGAACTCCTCCCCGCGCCGTCCGCGCCGCTCGAACGACGCCCCCGAGGCGGCGAACTCCTCGGGCAGCCAGCCCAGCCCGAGTCCCACGTCCAGCCGCCCGCCGGAGACCGCCTGCAGGCTGGCCAGCTGTTTGGCCAGCAGCGCGGGCGAGGCGAACGGGATGTTGAGCACCGCGACCCCGAGCCTGATGCGGCTCGTCAACCCCGCCAGGTAGGCGAGCGTGACCACCGGGTCGTGCACGCTGCGGTAGATCGGACCCATCTGGTGGCCCTGCGGATAGAGCAGACGTTGAAAGGTCCACACCTCGTGGTAGCCGAGTTCCTCGGCCCTACGGGCGACCCGCGTCATGTTGCCCGGCGTCGCCCATGATCCCGACACCGGCACCGCAAAACCGATCCTCATATCCCGTACTTTATGCGGCTGCCCGGCAAGATCCTGGATCGAGTGGTTCACTTGCCCGGTGGACAGCGACGACCTGATCGACACATTACGCCGGATCGGCGTCGAGTACGGCGGTGTGGCCGGCACCGTACTGCCGACCAGACCGGACGTGATCATCATGCGGGCCGGCTCCGTAGTGGTCAAGGCGCACGCACCGGGGGCGGAGCGGGAACCGCTGGTGGAGCGGATGCGGGCCGCCGCCCACCCGGCGCTGCGCCAGATCATGCTCCAGCCGGTGACCGAGGAGGTCATCACCGCCGGGGATCGGCTGGTCACCGTCTGGCCGGCCGGGACTCCGGTGGATCCCGAGGATCCGGACGCGGCGCCCTGGGAGGCTGCCGCCCGGCTGCTGGCACGGCTGCACGCCGTACCCGCGCGGACCCTGCCCCCGCTGAGGGAGGCGGGAGGGCCGGGCCGGGTGGCCGCGACCGTCGCCCGCCTGGGCGACCGCTCCGCCGCCGAGCTGACGGTACGCCGGGCCTTCACCTGCCTGCCCTCCCCCTCAGCGGGCCCCGGTGGCCTGACCCACGGCGACTGGCACATGGGCCAGATGGTCCGCGCGCCGGACGAGTGGATCCTCATCGACATCGACGACCTGGGCGTCGGTGACCAGGCGTGGGACCTGTCCAGGCCCGCCGCCTGGTTCGCGGCCGGGCTGCTGGAACCGCAGGTGTGGCACCGTTTCCTGGACGCCTACCGCGCCGCGGGCGGGGTCGCCGTCCCGCCGGACGGCGACCCGTGGGAGCGGCTGGAGATTCCGGCGCAGGCGATGACCGTACAGCTCGCGGCGGCGGCGGTGTCCGCCGCCGGGCGGGCGGGGCGCCCGCTGGACGAGGTCGAGGAGATCCTCGTCGAGGCGTGCCTGAGAATTGTCCGGCACAGAAGCGCCTGTCATGCTGTGCCCACGCAGTAGGTTGTGGTTACTCGGTAATCACGCCCGAACAAGGAGACCAGCCAGATGCAGTGCCCCAAGTGCCGGGGCGCCATGCGCACCTACGAGCGCAACGGCGTCCACATCGACCAGTGTGAGAGCTGTCGCGGAATCTTCCTGGACTACGGCGAGCTCGAGACGCTGACCCGCATGGAGAGCCAGTGGTCACAGCAGTCCCACGCTGCTCCGCCGCCGCCTCCGCCGCCCCCCGTGCACGGCGCTCCCGGCTACGGCGCTCCCGCCTGGGGTGCACCGCACCACGGTCACTACGGTCACCACCGCCAGCGCAGCTGGGTGGGGATGCTCTTCTCGACCTGATCCGAGCCGGGGAGCACAGAGACCGCGATCTCACGACGAGATCGCGGTCTTCGCGTCCGTGGGGGCCGGCGGGGCGAGTGTCAGCTGGGGAAGTCGCCCGGCTTGATCCGCTTCGGCTTCACATTGCCTCCGGTGACGGAGTGCAGGGTGATCTTCCAGTTGGTCCAGCGGGTCTGGGCCGCGGTGTAGACGGTGCGGAAACGTACGGACTTGCCGAACTGCTCGAACCGGCACGACCTGGTGAAACTACGGGCCTTGGAGTCCCAGTCCTCGCCGAAGGTGTAGTAGACCTTGTAGCTTCCGTCCCGCACCCCCTGGATCTTGAAATTCGACTTCTTGCGGACGTACACGGTGACGGCCTTCCGCTTGCCGCGCACCAGCACGATGACGGCGTCCTGCCGGGTGCCGTTGCTCAGCTGGAGATAGGCGCGACTCGGACGGCCCTCGGAGGCGATGAACCTGCCGTTGGACAGCCGGCGGGTGCGCTGCTTGGGCGCCTTGACCGAGATGACGCTCGCCGGATAGCCGCTCAGCCCGTCGGCCGCCTTCTCCACGTCGGACAGCTTCCCCGCCCTGTCCATGCCGGTCAGCACGGCGGGTCCGGTGCAGAACCGCTGTTCCTCGGCGTCCTGGCGGGCGCCTCCGAAATCGGCCGACAGGGTGCGCAGGGCCTCGACGTACTCGTCGTGCTGGACCTTCACCTCCGGAGGAGGGGCCAACTCGGCCAGTCGGGTCACCGCGCCGTCCACCGCGGCGGAGGTCTGCTCCAGCCGCTTGTCGAGGGTCTTCAGCCCGCCGGTCGCGGCCAGCTTCTTCACCGCGTCACGCACCGGGCCGCGCGCCTTCTCCAACTCGGCCCGGTACTCCTCGGGCGTCAGCGTCACGGGGGCGGGTGAGCCGGTGGGCGGCGAGGAGACCTGGCCGCCGGTCCCCTGGCCCACCCCTGCCACACCACCCGCGGTGGCCGGGCCGGACACCTTCTCATCCGAAGAGGCGGTGCAGGCGGTCAGGGCCACCAGGGTCGCCACGGCACAGGCGAGGAAACGGGGGGTAGTCACTCACCAAACTATTGCCGTATCGCTCTTTGTCCGTCAAACCGCGCCGGGAAACGGCAGGTCGTGGCTGAATGGACCTACCGACCACATGATCACCCTGGCGGGGCATGGTGGACCGCACCAGGACTCGAACGGCCGGCGGGAGGCAGGCAGGTGAGGACATCAGACCGAGAAGCCGAGGCCGGTGGATCGCCGGAGAGCCCTGATCGTGCGGCTCAGTGCGAGAACCGCACGCCACTGGCCGGGTCCGCGCCTTCCGCCGGTCGCCGCCGGCGTTCCCGTAGCCACAGGTAGAGCGGGAGCCCGACCGAGGCGCCGGCGAGCGAACCGACGACGACCCACACGCGATCGCGGACGTGCAGGGCGCGGTCGGTGACGGCCGCGGCGAGCAGTACCACCACCGCGATGACGACGTCCCAGGCGAAGAACGCGGCGATGTCGTTGACGAACATGTCGTCGACGAAGCGCGACAGGTCGAGCCCGTGCTCTCCGAGCCAGCCGATGGCGTGGCGATAGGGGACGATGATGCCGGCGGCGAGCAGCAGCAGGTAGAGGCGTTGTCGCGGGGTGCTCATCGGGTCTCCTGACGTGCGGTGCGGTATCGGGGCAGCGCCGGGTGCGGCGCCCCGGTCGCCGGAGAGCATGCCGTACCGCGACACCCCGGCGACGGTGTGGCCGCCACGGCCGTCGTCGAGCCAGGTGCGCAGCCTGGGCCACTCGCTCGGCAGCGCGTCATGCGCGATCTCAACGATGCCATGGGCGGCGGGGTCACCGTCGCCGCCCTGGACGAGGAACCCCGGCGAGGTCGGCCTCGCCGTCAGTCGACGGGAACCGGCGTGGCCGTGCGGGTGAAGGGCACCCGAACCGGTTTCGGGTGCTTCACGGTGGCCGATATGGCGGCACGAGGTCATGTCCGCCACCACGGACGGGACAACATGATCTACTCCCGCCCCACCTGAAGAGCCGGAGGTCGATATGTCCCCTCATACCGACCAGTACGGGTGAACATCCTCACCCCGGCTCCCGCCGGAATGCACGGAAGAAACTCCGGGAAGCCCGGGTGCTTACCTAAACCAGGTTTTTCACCTCCGAAGGCCACCCGCCCCGTGAGGAGTTCCCGGAAAACCATGCCGCCGGATCAGGAGACCTTTGGAAACAACTACCCTCGTCACCGGAGGCGTAGCTCAGAGTGATTAAACGCCTTTGATTAATTCTTGTCAGGAACCCTAGGGCAATCAGACTGAACCGCTACCTTTGCCTCCCTGAGATGACCGTTCTCGCACTTCGCACCTAGCGTGAGTCAGATCCAGACGCCGTACGGGTGTCGTCCCAGATACCGGTCAGGCGTCTCACCAACCCGGGTATCTCCCAGGGTTCCACCGATTCGGCAGGGAGTGATCTCTCATGATCATCCTTAGGAACATGCTCGCAGCCGGCGCGATGGTCGTCTCAACCCTCGCCGCCCCCGTAGCGCTGTCGGCCCAGCCCGCCAGCGCGGGCACCGTGGCCCAGGAGGCCGTCACGACCACCCTCGTCTCCGCTGAGAAACCCTGCAGGTTCCACAACAATCCCGCGAGATGCTTCGCCAGGCGTGGCGGAGGCGGTGGCGGAGGCGGCGGAGGCGGCGGAGGCGGCGGAGGCGGCGGAGGCGGCGGTGGCGGCGGCGGCGGCGGCGGAGGCGCCAATGTCAGCAACGTCAACACCAACACCAACGTCATCGGCGGCGGCGGAGGCGGCGGCGGAGGCGGCGGCCCCCGTGGCGGCGGAGGCGGCGGCGGAGGCGGCGGCAACACCGGCGGCGGCGGAGGCGGCGGCGGTGGCGGAGGCGGCGGTGGCGGCGGTGGCGGAGGCGGCGGCTGATCCACGGCGACCGCGGAGATCATCGCCAGAGGCACCCGGCACCGTACGTGCCAAGCGATGAATCGTTGAGAACCTCCCCGGCCCGAAGGCCGGGGAGTCCTCCGTCGCGTCGGATCAAACCGCGGGGGAGAGCGGAAACACCGGCCCCCCACGGCCGGGCCGGTTCCGGCCGCAGGGGCGTCGGCGGATCGGAGGCTTCCGCGCCGGCCGCCCTGGGCGCCGACGCCCGCCGGCGGCGGGGATCCCGGTCACGACGTCACCCGGATCTCAGCCGGACGGCCGGACCACGAGGAGCGAGCGCGGGCGCTTGGTGAACTCCGCTTCGCCCGTGACCGTGAACGTCTCACCGTCACGCGCCAGCGACAACCGGCCCGAGGGAGCGGAAAGGCACAGCGTGTCGGCCTGCCACTGCTGGTAGTGGCGTGAGAGCTTCACCCTTGCGGCCAGCAGGCTGAGGAACACCCGTACCCGGGGCAGCCGGTCGGCGGCGGTGAGCACGCGGATGTCCAGCAGACCGTCCTCCAGACGCTGCCGCCTGGCGGGGGCACCACCGCGTGCCTCGTAACGGCAGTTGCCCACGAACACCGTCCAGACACGTCTGGGCACACCGTCCACGATGAGATCCACCGGCCGCGCGCCCCCGGGACCGAGTACCTCGGCCATGGCCCAGAACAGCGCGGGCCACGTACCGATCCGGCTCTGCCGTCGCTCCCTGCTCTCCGCCAGTGCCTGGTAGAGGCCCACGCTGACGGAGTTGACGAACGTCCGGCCCGCGACCTCACCGACGTCGACGGCCACGAGGTCACCGTTGCGGTACGCCTCGGCCGCCTCCTGCGCGGTCTCGACTCCGAGTGCGCGGGCGAATCGGCCGCGGACGCCCGTGGGGACGACCAGCAGCGGGGTCGCCGCACCCGCCGCCTCCTGTGCCGCGAGGTTGACCACGGCGTCCCCGCCGGCCACCGCGAGCACCTTGGCCCGCGAAGCCGCCTCCCGCACGGCGGCCCCGAGGTCGGCTCCCGGCGCCACCTCGACGATCTCGGCCCGGGGCAGGGCCGCGCGTAGCGTCTCCGCCGTTCCCGCCACGGCGTCGGCCGCGCCGTCGACCACGGCGACCGTCCCCTCGCCTGCCGGGTCGAGCAGCGCGGAGGGCGCCGTGAGGGCGGCGCGGGCGTGCCCCGCCTCTGCGGCGTCGGGCCAGATGCGGCGGGTGACCAGTCCCGCCGCCACGCCGATCCCGGCCCCCGCGAGCACGTCGCCCGGATAGTGCACGCCGGTGTAGACGCGGGAGAAGCAGACGGCGGCCGCGAGAAGCGCGACGGGGACCGCGACCGCGCGAGGCGCCTCCATGGCCACGGCCGCGGCGAACGCGGCGGCCGAGGCGGAGTGGCCCGAGGGGAACGACGCCGAGGTTGGCATTTTGATCAGCCGGGCGAGCGGGAGCCCTTCAGCCGACGGCCGGCTCCGGCGGAAGGCCTGCTTGCCGACCAGGTTGACCAGCGGGCTGGCCAGGCTGACCGCGAGCAGCCCTCTGGTCGCGGCGCGGCGCAACGGCCGGCGCCCGCTGACCGCGAACGCTCCGGCCACCCCGGCCCACAGCAGGGAGTTGTCCGCCGCGCGTGACAGCGCGGGTACGACCCGTTCAAGACCGGGCAACCTCGCGCTCGCCACCATGGCGAACACCCTCCGGTCCAGCCTGCTCAGCCGCGAGCTCAACCGCATGCGTCACACCCTCCCGCGACGACGAAGAACGACGACAGACGAACGGACAGTCATTCGATTCTGCCGCCTACCCCGACAGGCGGTGCTCGGCACGCACCCACCGCTTCCATACTTCTCGCCAGAACGGCTTTAACGACACGGTCCCGCTACTCGCCCGCCGCCCCGGCCTCGGGCACGGCTTCGGGCACTGCGGGGATCACCGGTTCGTAGCCCCGGGCGGCGAGTTCGGCCTCGATCGCGGCGCAGACGGTCTCCACCACCGTGACGCGGGCCAGGCGCTTGTCGTCGCCGGGGACCACGTGCCACGGCGCCTTCGGGTGGTCGGTACGAGCGAGCATGTCCTCCACCGCGGCCTCGTACAGCGGACGCTTCTCACGGTTGCGCCAGTCCTCGTCCGTGAGCTTCCATGCCCGCAGCGGGTCACCGGCCCGGTCCTGGAAGCGCCGTAGCTGCTCGTCCTCGGAGACGTGCATCCAGAACTTGACCAGGATCATGCCCTCGGCCGTGAGGGTCCGCTCGAACTCCACGATCTCCCCGTACGCGCGGGCCCACTGCTCCTCGGCGGCGAAGCCCTCGACCCGCTCCACCAGCACCCGGCCGTACCAGGAGCGGTCCAGCACGGTCATCCCGCCCCAGCCGGGCAGGACCGGCCAGAACCGCCACAGGAAGTGGTGGCGCTTCTCGTCGTAGGTCGGCGCGGCGAACTGCGCGACGCGAACGTGGCGCGGGTCCAGCGGGCGCACCAGCCGCTTGATGGCGCCTCCCTTGCCCGAGGCGTCCCACCCCTCGAAGACCACGCACAGCGGCGGGCCGATGCGCTGCTCGCCGATCTGACCTCCGAGCGTGAGCCGCAGGTGGAGCAGGCGTTCGAGAGCGGCGTCGAGACGCCCGGAGGCCTCGTTCTTGGTGAGCTTCCGTGACAGGTCAACCTCAGCCAGGCGATTCATGCTGACAAGCCTCGCATGCCCCGCCACCCGCGCAGGCTCCGGTCGCGCCGTCAGGTCAGGCGTTCCCGGTAGACCTTCCTGGCCCGGCCGATCAGGTCGAGATGGTCGGTGAGCTGCCCGGCCGTCTCGAAGACGCCCTCCTCGCGAAGGAGTGTCTCCAGGGCGTCCAGCCACTCCAGGCACCAGGCGACGTCCTCGGCCCTGGCCACATGCCGGCCGTCCACGTCGAGGTAGACCGGGCTGGTGTGGGCGTACACCTCGTCGGTGAAGGACCGCTCGTGCGGGCCGCCGGTGGCGAGGGCGACCACGTAGGTGGGGTCTCCGACGACCAGTTCCGCGGTCAGCTCGCCGGGCGGCCCCTCGGCCAGCACGCCGTCGGCTGTGCGGATCTCCAGCCGCTCCACCTCGGGACCCACCGACCGGGCGGTGATCGTGATCCGCTCGCCCGGCGACAGGTCCAGAGTGGCGCCGGGGCCGCGGCCGCCGGCCGACAGCTCCAGCCAGGGTCCGGTGGTGCCGAAGGTGCGTCCCCGCCTGATCGCCTCGGCGAACGACGTGGCGGTCAGCTCTCCATCCACCCGGGCGTAGACGCGCGCCCAGCCGGGCGGGTTGGACTGGTTTCCCCGCCGGGCGAAGGAGACCATCGCATCGGTGCCCGCGGTGACCGCGATGCGGTTGCCCGCCCCGATCAGGTGCCGGTAGACGACGGCGGTCGCGGTGATCGAGGTCTGGCTGAGCACGTCGAGGGTGTCGACGAGGCCGAGGGCCGCGTCGGCGACGATCTCCCTGGAGGAGCAGTTGCGTCCCCACAGCAGTGCCCTGTCCGGTGCGTCGGCGTCGGCGAACGGCGTGTGGAAGGGATGGCTGTAGCCGGTCACCGCGCCGAGGCCGCGGAGCTCCTCGCAGGCGACGCTGTTGGGCGGCCAGTCGGCGGTGCCGAGGAAACCCGTGTGGAACCGTGAGGGGGGAGCCGAGACGCCGAAGGCGTAGAGGTGGCCGAGCAGGTCGTTGCGGTACTCCACGCCGATCCTGGCCAGGTGCGAGGCGTCGGACCAGGGCAGGTCGCGTCCCGCCCAGTGCTCCAGCGCCTCTGAGTCGTAGACCCGCTCGGAGGAGACGTTCCCCGCGACCAGGTTGAGGACGTGCAGGTCCTCGCCGTGCTGCATGGCCCCCGCGAGCTCGGGAGTGCCGACCATGTCGCCCGCCCAGTTGAGGTGGACGTGCATGTCCCCGCCGTACCAGCCGCGGGCCGCCGCGTCGTAGAGCCGTTCGGGGGTCAGTTCGACAAGGGTCTCCTCCCCCGCCGCCGGAGTGAGCGTGACCTCGGCGGAGCCGTACTCCATGCCTCTGGTGACCCGGACCGTCAGCGCCTCGGCCGGGACGTCCAGGACCAGGTCGTCGCCGTGGAAGTAGGGCATCACGTGGTAGTCGTGTCTTTCGGGGGCACCTTCGGGGTACCAGCCCTGCCCGTGCTCGCCGTACACGCTCCACTTGCACGCCAGGCCCGCGCGCACCCGCAGGCGGGCCGCGGGGGCACGACGGGCCAGTGACGACAGGTCGACCGGCAGGCCGTCGGCGACCACCTCGCTCCGATTCGTGATCTTGATGAGCCGGGCGCCGCCGGGGCCGACCACGTGTGCCCGCCCGTCCACCAGCACGGTGACCGCCTCCGGCCTGGCGGAGTCGACCAGCAGCGTCGTGCGCAGCGGGATGCCGTCCAGCACGGCCCGCGTCCGCGCCTCGACCGTGGCGCCCTCCTCGCCGAGGCGGAGCGCGGCGAGGTTCTCGAGCACCCTGCCCGCCAGGACGCCGCGGACCACCTCGTCCATGTCCAGCTCGTCGAAGCGTTCCTTGAGCGCCTTGAACGACATCCCCGGGTAACGGGCGCCGAGCATGCCGTAGCAGACCTCCCAGAAGGTCGTCGTACCCATCAGGTAGGCGTCGGTGGCCATCGATCTGACGTAGTAAATGGGGTCCTCGCCCCAGGTGACCCCGTGTTCGGCCAGCAGCGCCCGGTACTCTCCGAGCGCCCGCGCCACGGTGAGAGGCATGTTCGGATCGTCACACATAGGGCTCTCCGCGCGGTAGGACTCCCGGTGATCGCCGCTATCGTGACACGCCGGGCACGGGGCATCGCGTACACCCGTCCCAGGGGGAGGAATTCATCCCTGCCGGAGGGACAAAAGCGCTCCCGAGACGGTGACGATCCGCCCCGGAGGCGGGCGTGCCCACGGGGCGGGCGGTCCAGGTGGATCCCGTCCGCCCCGGAATCAGCGGGTCCCGGTCCGCTCCGCGGAGGGTTCGGCGCTCCCCGAGGAGGCCGGCGTGCCCAGCCGCATCCGCATCGCGTGCTCCACGAGGGCGATGAGCACCTCCTTGCCCGACTCCCGCTGCCTGGCGTCGCACAGCACGATCGGGATGTCCTCGTGGAGGGTCAGCCCGAGCCTGACCTCGTCGAGTTCGTAGCGGCGAGCCCCGTCGAAGCAGTTGACCGCGACGATGAAGGGCGTCTCGCGCCGCTCGAAGTAGTCGAGCGAGGGGAAGCAGTCGGCCAGCCTGCGGGTGTCGGCGAGGACCACCGCGCCCAGCGCGCCCAGCGCCAGCTCGTCCCAGAGGAACCAGAAGCGCTCCTGCCCAGGCGTGCCGAACAGGTAGAGGCGGTAGTCGTCACCGATGGTGATGCGGCCGAAGTCCATCGCGACGGTGGTGGTCTGCTTGGTCTCCACGCCCGACAGGTCGTCGACACCGATACCCCGGTCGCTCAGGGTCTCCTCGGTGCGCAGCGGCTCGATCTCGGAGACCGCGCCGACCAGCGTGGTCTTGCCCGCGCCGAACCCTCCGGCGACCAGGATCTTGATCGCCTTGGGCAGCTTCACGCGCCCGGCGTCGCGGTTAGAGCGCACGGAGTCCATCGAGCACCGCCCTGTACAGCATCTCGTCGTGCATGTCCGTCTCCGAATGCGGTTCTTGCATGGCGATGAATCCCTGGTCGAGCAGGTCACTGAGCAGGACACGGACCGTGCCTGCCGGAAGGTTCGTGTGGGCGGCGATCTCCGCGACCGACTGGGCCTGTCGGCAGAGCCGGACGATGGCCAGGCACTCCGGGTCCAGGCCCGGCTCCCTCGACGAGACCTGCCGAATGGTCACCACCAGGGTGATGAGGTCGAACCTGCCGCGAGTCGGTTCGGTCCTGCCCCTCGTCAGGACGTACGGCCTGACGATCGGCCCCGCCTCGTCGCCGACCCACTGGGCCTCGGGCTGCTCGTCGAAGATACTCATCGCGTCCCGTCGCCTCTGAAGGAGGAGTCGACAGTCCGGGTGGGCGAGGTGAGGTACTGGCCGACGCGGGTGACGAGCATGGCCATCTCGTAGGCGACCAGGCCGACGTCGGCCTCGGCGCCGCAGAGCACCGCCAGGCACGCTCCCTGCCCGGCGGCCGTCACGATCAGGTACGCCGTCCGCATCTCGATGATGGTCTGGCGCATCGGCCCACCGCCGACCCGGTCGCTGACCCCCCGGCCCAGGCTCTGGATCGCCGATCCGACGGCGGCCAGATGTTCGGCGTCCGCGGGGGAGAATCCCGCCGACGCGGCGAGCAGCAGGCCGTCCGTGGAGAACACGATTCCGTGCTGAGCTTCCTCCACCCGCGAGACCAGGTCGTCCAGCAACCAGGCCAGGTCCGTGAAAGACCCTGTTCCCTGCACCACTCGTTGTCCTCTCCTTCTGCCTGCCGATGTTCCGTCGCCGGCTCTCGGCGCCTCATCGGCACCGGCCCGGCACGCGCTCACATACTGGGGTCACCCGGCGGTCCCGCCCTCGTCCACGGGGTCGCCTGCCTGCCTGGTCAGCTGGGCCGCGTCGTCACGACCGCGGCGCGTGCCCATCTGAAAGGACGTCATGGCCGCGCGGATCATCTCCGGGGAGCGCTCGTCGGCGCCGTCGTCGTCCGGGGGCACCGGTGCGGCCACCTCGTCGTCCTGCAGCGGGGCGGCGAGATGCGTCTGGGGAACACGCCTCGGGAGGCCGCCCGGCGTGTGGCTGCTGTCGGGTGGGGGCAGCACGGGGGGCAGTGCAGCTCCCGAGCCACCGGGACGTCCGGGAGCGGGAGCCTCCGGGGAGGCGGGGAGGCCGGGGTTCGTGAGGTCGGGCAGGCTCACCGGTGCTCCGAAGTCGGGCAGTCGCCTGAGTGCCACGGGATCGGCGAAGCGGCCGGGGGCCGCCGGATCGGTGAGATCCGCGGGAAGGTCCGGGTCGGCGACGCGGCCGGGAGAGGCGGGTTCCCACGTCTCGGGCCAGGCCCCCGAGACGGGCTCGGCGGCGGGCTCTCCCTCGGCGGCGCCGGCCCGCACGGGGCCACCGGCGATGCCCAGGGGATCGCCGGCCCGGCCGCGGACCGCGGCGACCGCGGAGGTGGTGCCGTTCATCTCGCCGCTGCTCGCCGGGCGCGCCTGCGGCACGCCGACGCCGACGGAGGGTTCCGGCTCCTCCTCGTTGATCAGCTCCTGCGGGATGAGGACGACGACGGTCGTGCCGCCGTACGGGGACGCCTTGAAGGTCACCCGGATGTCGTGCCGCTCGGCCAGGCGGCTGACGACGTACAGGCCCAGCCTGGCGTTGCCGGAGAGCTTGAGCTCCGGGGGGTTGGCGATCCGCTCGTTGGCGCTCGCGATGTCCGCGGCGCTCATGCCCAGTCCCCGGTCCTCGATCTCCAGCGCGTAGCCGTGGGCCACGAGTTGGCCGCCGACCTGGACCGTGGTGTAGGGCGGGGAGAAGGACGCCGCGTTCTCGACGAGCTCGGCGATCAGATGGATCACGTCGCTCACGGCCCTGCCGTCCAGCGCCACCTCTCCCAGGGGCATCACGTCGACCCGGGTGTAGTCCTCGATCTCGGCGAGCGAGCCGCGGACCACGTCGATCATCGGGACCGCGTCGCGCCAGGCTCGGCCGGGCGCGGCACCGGAGAGCACGAGGAGGTTCTCCGCGTAGCGCCGCATCCGGGTCGCCAGGTGGTCGAGCCGGAACAGGTCGCGCAGCTCCTGCGGGTCGTTCTCGCGCCGCTCCATCACGTCGAGCACGCTCAGCTGGCGGTGCACGAGCGACTGGGTGCGGCGGGCGAGGTTGCGCAGGATGTCGGCGATGTCGCGACGGAGCTGGGCCTGCTCCGCGGCGACCTTGATGGCGGTCCGCTGCACGGCGTTGAACGCCTGGCCGACCTGGCCGATCTGGTCGTCGCCGAACTTGAGGGGCGGCGCCTCGGCCGCGACGTCCACCACCTGCCCGTGGCCGATCCGCTCGACCACGGAGGGCAGCCGCTCGTTGGCGAGCTCCCAGGCGGCGGCCCGCAGCTTCTCCAACTGCTGGACCAGCGCGCGGGCCGTGGTGATGGCCAGGACGACCGAGGCGATGACGGCCACGAGACCCAGACCACCGGCCAGTGCGAGCCGCACTATGACGCCGGTGGCGACCGGGCCCGACCGCTCGACCACGCCGCTTCCGGCCGTGAGCACCGCCTCCGTCAGCTTGGTCTGTGCGGCCTGGGCGTCGGAGCTCCACCGCGTGACGTCGACCGCTCCGGTCGACACCACGCTCGCGTTCCCGATCAGCTGCTCCTCCATGGCTCTCAGCCGGGTGAAGTGCTCACCGGCGGCCAGCTGCCGATAGGCCTCCTGGTCGGCCGCGGGCAGCTCGGCCACCGCCTCGGTGAGAAGGAAGCGCCGCGTACCGACGATCTGCGTGAACCTGACCTGCTCGCCGTCGGCGAACCGGCCCGCGGTCAGGGCGCCCATCACTAGGGCGTCTCCCTGGGACAGCAGGTCCCGGGCCCGGTTCATCCCGATGAGCGTGCGGGTGTCCTTGGCGAGTTCGTCGTCGTCCAGCGTGGCCAGCGAGTCGTAGACGCGGTAGACGGAGTCGACGATGTCGGTGAACTCCGTGGCCGCCCAGGTCCGGCTGCCCCGGCCCGTGTCGATCGCCTTGCGCACGGTTGCCAGCTCGTCCAGCAGCCGGCGGGTCTCGGCGATACGACGCCCCAGGGCCGAGCTTCCCAGCAGCTGCACGCTGCTGCCGGCGGTGAGTTCCCGGAAGTTCGCGCCCGCGGCGTCGGTGCGCCCGCGCTGGGCGGCCAGCGCGTCGCGCCGCCGTTCCGTGCCGCCTGCGCCCAGCGTGATCGCGGTGAGCCGTCGTTCCGCCTGCAGTTCGACGATGAGCCGCTCGCCCGGCTCCGCCACGTCGGTGTTGAGGGCCGCCACGCCGAGCATGTTCAGACCGTCACGCACCGTCACCCATGCCGTGAACGCCCAGAGCGCGGTGAGCGACACCAGAAGTGCCGTGACCTTGGTCCGCAAGCTCGCGTTACGCAAGCGCATGGTTATACACCCCGGGAAGCAGAAAGAAAAATAGACGGCATTTTCTTGTGGCAGTCGACGCAAGTAGTTCAAACGGTCGCCACATCACGGATCAGTGGGACAAGCCACATCACACCCGCCGAACCCTAGCAATGTCACTAAACACACTCAAGGCGGGACAGAGTAGATGCACCCTTCTGTCCTGTTTCGAATTCACAGTCAATTTTCAATACGAGCCGTCCCCAGGAAGTGAGAGTGCGCGCCGTGCCAGGTGAAGCGCGCCCAGAACGGCCGCCCTGACGATCGCCACCGGCAGGTACAGATCCTTGTCGACCCAGAGTGACGGCGCCTCACCGTCCCGGATGGCCGCCAGGCGGCGGTATCCGCGCTCCACGGCCTCCCGCCACCGCTCCTCCCCCCGCGCCGCGCCGGTCAGCAGCAGGGTCTGCAGCGCGTAGGCGGTCTCCTCCGCGCTGCCCTCCCACCGGCCCCACGACCCGTCGGCGCGCTGGGTGCCGAACACCCACTCCACGGCCCCGCCCACCGCGCCCGCCGACTCCTCTCCGCCGAACTCGTGCAGCGCGATCGCGCAACAGGCGGTGGCGTAGTACGGCGAGACGTGCCAGCGGTCCGTCCAGCTGCCGTCCGCCCCCTGGCGGCCGCGCAACCACGCCGCCACCTTGGTCACGACGGCCTCGTGGCGGGGTTCTCCCCCGCACCCGCGCAGGTACTCGCCGAAGGCGTCGAGCACGTGCGCGTTGGTCGTCGGGGACATCCCCTCCTCCCCGCGCCAGGTGCAGAAGTGCGTCTCCGTCTCGAACGGCCACAACCCCTCGGGCTCGTACGGCTCGCCGATCAACGCCAGCGCGTACAGGGCGACGGAGGTGGTGTCGGCGTCCTCGGGAAGGCCGGGCCCCGTGGCGGTCCCCTCGGGGCCGAGCCCGTCCCGCAGGCTCGCGGCCAGCTCCGGTGGCACGTCCACCGGGATTCCCGCGCGCCGCAGCCAGCTCAGCGTCCAGCCGCGTTCGAACACGGTGATGGGCAGGGCGCAGGGCACCGGCCCGCCGGTGGAGGCCACCACCGCCTCCAGATAGCGCCGTACCGCCGCTTCCTGGCCCGGTCTGGACCCGGGCGACGCGGCCAGCCAGGCGGCGCCCGCCGCGGGCGAGGCGCCGACGGCCGCCATCCCGCCGGGCATCGGCGTGGGCAGGATCCCGGAGGCCGCCGTCGTCTCCGCTCCCGCCACCTCAAGGGCGTGGACCAGCTTCTGCGGGATCTCCGCGCCCGACGTCAGCCACGCCCTGACCGCGGCCAGCTTGGCACCGTTCACGCCCGGGGGCGGTTTCGGCCCCTCCCCGCCGAGGTGGCCGTCGATCAGGGCGAACAGGGACGACACGATGACCTCGATCGCCGGCGTGTCCGGCGGGGACGCGGCGGAGTAGGAGTGGTTCCGCACGGCCTCCAGCCCGCGACCGGCCGCCTTGACGAGCAGGTCGGGATCGGCTGAGGTGCCGCGCCCGATCTCGGCCAGCAGCGCCTCGACCGCGCTCAGGGTGGGGACCAGGGCATGCTCTCCGGACGACTGCCAGCCGCCGTCCGGCCGCTGGGTGGCGAGCAGGAACCCGATCCGCTCGGTGTGCCCGGCCAGCCACGGGGCCAGGCTCACCAGCCTCCCCGTCTCGTACGGGGAGGCGGACACCTGCCCCCAGGGCCGGGCCAGCAGCCCGGCGACCAGCTCGCGCGCCTCGGCCACCGTGTCGATTCCGTCGCCTACCCCGGTGCCGCTCTTCGTGCCGCTCCCCGCGTCGTACCCGTCGAGGGTCCCCCGGCCGATCGCCGACGCGACGCCGAGCACCGCGGGGGCGAACAGGCGGTCGACGCTCACAACGCCCCCCAGTAGTCGCCGACCTGGTAGAAACCGGCGCAGAAGTCCATCTGCCGTTCCATGTAGCCCGCCAGCTCCGGATGTTCCTCCCGGAGCGGGGCGACCAGCTTTCTGCTCCGTGCCGCCAGCTCGGCGATCCGCCGCTCCACCTCGGTGCGGCCGATGTCGAGCAGCAGGACGTTGAGGTCTCCCCAGGCGACGTCCCGCTGGTAGGTGCCCAGGTCGTTGAGGAGGCGGATGACCCGTTGCACGGCCCGGCCCGCCTCGCGCAGCGGACCGACGTCCGTGACCGCGCCCTGGCCCGTGACGTGGATCCAGTGGGCCGCGAACACGAAGGAGAAGCCGAGGTTGTCGGCGTTGCCGAGATACTCCTCGAAGGTCGGCGTGACCTTGTCGTTCTTCCAGCGCCACTCCGCGAGCATCCCCTCCAGCATGCGTTCCAGCTCGTCGCGCCAGATCGGCCCGAGCTCGGGGAAGGCGGGCGATGAGGCGAGCTCGTCGCGGATGTCGGCGAGCATGCGGGTGAGGTCGTCGCCGGGGACCGGCGGCCCCCCGGCGGCCACGTCCAGGCACCGCCGGGCGATGTCCGCCACCTCGGCCGGCGAGGTGGCGACGTAGTCGACGAGCCAGTCCAGGCCGAACGCCCACAGGGAGGTCCTGTTCGCCATCCGCAACTGCTCGGGGGTGAACCAGGGCCCGCCGAACGCCATGGCCAGCGAGAGGGTGCTGTACAGGGCCGCGTCGAAGGGCTTCGCGGAGAACAGGCCGGGATAGCTCTCCGCCCACTCGCGCATCTCCCGCTGGGAGTGGCCGGCGCGGGCGCAGATCGTCCCGGCCTCCATCGCCTCCGGCCGGACACCGGGGTCGGGTCGCCCCGTCATCGCGGGTCCCCGTCCCGATCGTGCCGGGACACGCCCAGCGCGACCTTGTTCTTGGGGCGCAGTGAGGCGGCCCACCCCGTGACGAACGGCACAGGCGTGCGCACCGACATCCGGAACCGGCTGAGGATGCTCGCGACCACGAGTGGCGTCTCGATGTAGAACAGTGGCTCGCCCAGGCATTTGTGCGGTCCGCCGCCGAAGGGGAAGTAGGCGTACTTGTGCCTGCGCTCCTCGCTCTCGGACCTGCCGGGCGCGAACCGCTCGGGGTCGAACTCGTCCGGGCGCTCCCAGAACTCCGCAAGCCGCTGGGTGGCGTACGGGGCGATCAGCACCGTCGAGCCGGCCTTGATCCGCACGCCGCCGATCTCCGCGTCCTCCATGACCACGCGGGGGAGCATCCAGCCCGCCGGATACAGGCGCAGGGTCTCCTGGAGGACCATGCGGGTGTAGACGAGGTGGGGGATGTGCTCGGGGCGGGCCGGCCCCTCGCCCACCACCTCGTCGATCTCCGCCTGGAGCCTGGCCTTGACCTCCGGGTGCTCGTCCAGCAGCAGCCACAGCCAGGTGAGGACCATCGCGGTGGTCTCCGACGACGCCGCGTACACGCTGACCAGGGCGTCACGGATCTGCTTCTCGGTGAGCCGATCGCCGTTCTCGTCGACGGACCGGCAGAGCACGGAGATGATGTCGACATTGTCGTCGGGGGCGGCCATCGCCTTCCTGACCACGGGAAAGACCACGTTGTCGATCTTCTTGACCGCCTTCAGGAAGACCCGGTCCCCGGGTATCCGGAGGTAGTACGGCATGAACGGCATCAGAATCCGGTAGACGAGCGAGTGGGACGCCCGTTCGAAGGCGGGGATGATGCGGTCCCCGTCCTCCCGGTTCAGCTTGTCCCCGAACAGCACCCGGTTGACGATGTAGCTGAGGATCCTGGACATCTCCGTGGCCGCGTCGAAGGTGCGCCCGGAGTCGGCGTACTCGTCCCACTCCCGGACGCGTCCGGCGACGCGCCTGGCCACCTCCTCGGTGATCGTGGCGACGTACCGCGTGGTGAACAGCGGCTGCAGGACCTTCCGGCTGTTCTGCCAGTGCTCGCCGTCGCTCATGATGCTGTGCCCGAAGATCCGCTCCAGCGGGCGCCAGAACATTCCCAGGCGCTGGTAGTTCGTCCATTCGACGCGCATCACCTGCTGGACGTGGTCGGGATGGGTGACCAGGTAGGGGCGGAACGGCCCCAGCTCCAGCCGGACGACCTCCCCTCCGGCCTCCCGGGCGAACTCGGCGAGCGCGGCCGCCGGTTCGCGGTACAGCCTCGGCAGAGCCCTGCGTATCGAAACGGACCTCACTCGGCGACCGGGACCAGCATGCACGTCGATGGCCATGGACAAACGTCTCCCGCCTCACGTGATGTGAATTCGCGCAGCATGAGACAACCGCCCGCGCGGGTGAGCACGGCGGTGTTCGGAAACGGGACATCCCACTTGTCCCACACTCACTCGGCGCGCGGACAACGACTGGTCAACCGGCGAATCAGGGCCGACCAGCCGACAGTCCCGCTAGGGCGCTCCGAGTCTCCTCGCCTGTCTCATTACCTGCTTTAAGCACTAAAGTGCATCACATCGCAGCATTGGTAAATCTTTGCACGAAGTATCACATGATCTACCAGAAGTGATCAAGCTCGTATTCGATATAAACCTTGCCAGTTCCGGACACAGACCTCGTTAACCTGCGCTTAACACGGTCGCTTAAATGGCGGATCGGTCTCTCGTCGGCGCCATCACCCGAGGTCACCCAGGGTTACCTGAGGCCCGTGCCCGGAGTCGTCAGTCGCCCCTGTCGAAGGCCGCGAGGATGCGGTCGGCGGCCAGCGAGGGGGTGACCTCACCCTCGGCGACCTCGCGTTCCACCTCGGTGACGATCGCCACGACCTCGGGGTGCTCGCGGAGCCGGGCGAGCAGCCGGTCGGTGACCATCGCCCAGGTCCAGCGGACCTGCTGGCGACGGCGGCGCTCGGCGAGCTCCCCCGAGGCCTCCAGCGCGTCGCGGTGCCTGACGACCTGGTGCCAGACCTCCTCCAGGCCGTTACCGGTCATCCCGCTGCAGGTGAGCACCGGAGGCGTCCGCTCCGCGCCCAGCAGGCGGAGCGCTCCGGCGAGTTCCCTGGCGGCCTTGCGCGCGTCCAGTTCGTGGGAGCTGCCCTCGGCGCCGTCGGCCTTGTTGATCGCGATCACGTCGGCCAGCTCCAGCACGCCCTTCTTGATGCCCTGGAGCTGGTCGCCCGTCCTGGCCAGGGTGAGCAGCAGGAAGGTGTCGACCATGTCGGCGACGGTGGTCTCCGACTGGCCGACGCCGACGGTCTCCACCAGGACGACGTCGTACCCGGCCGCCTCCACCACGACCATCGCCTCGCGGGTCGCCCTGGCCACCCCGCCCAGGGTGCCCGAGGTGGGCGAGGGGCGGATGAAGGCGGCCGGGTCGACCGCCAGGCGGGACATCCTGGTCTTGTCGCCCAGGATGCTCCCGCCGGTACGGGTCGAGGACGGGTCGACGGCGAGCACCGCCACCCGGTGGCCCTCCCCGGTCAGCCGCGTGCCGAGCGCGTCGACGAACGTGGACTTGCCGACGCCGGGCACGCCGGTGATGCCGACCCTGCGCGCCGCGCCGGCCAGCGGGGTCAGCTCGGCCAGCAGCCGCTGGGCCAGTTCCCTGTGGTCGGCCCTGGAGGACTCCACCAGTGTGATCGCCCGCGCGATCCACACCCTGGAGCCCTCCTTCACCCCCTGGACGTAGTCGTCAAGCGTTCGCGTCATGGCCCAGCCGGGTGAGCAGGTCCGCCAGCAGCCCCTTGGCCGCGTCGGCGATGACGGTGCCGGGCGGGAAGATCGCGCTCGCGCCCGCGGCGCGCAGCTCGTCGAAGTCGCCCGGCGGGATGACCCCACCGACCACGATCATGACGTCCTCCGCGCCCAGCTCGGCCAGCGCCTCGCGGAGCGCGGGCACGAGCGTGAGGTGGCCTGCGGCCAGCGAGTTCACGCCGACCACGTGCACGTCCGCCTCGACCGCCTGCCGGGCGACCTCCTCGGGCGTCTGGAACAGCGGGCCGACGTCCACGTCGAAACCGAGGTCGGCGAAGGCCGTGGCGATCACCTTCTGGCCCCGGTCGTGACCGTCCTGGCCCATCTTCGCCACCAGGATGCGGGGGCGGCGGCCCTCCAGCCGCTCGAACTCGGCGCACGCCTCGCGGACCGCGTCCACGCCGGATCCCACCTCCTCGCGATACACGCCGGTGATCGTACGGATCTGTGCCGCATGCCGCCCGAACACCCGCTCCAGGGCATCGGAGATCTCCCCGACCGTGGCCATGGCACGGGCCGCCTCGATCGCCAGCGCGAGCAGGTTCCCGTCGCCCGCGGCCCCCTTGGTGAGTGCCGTCAGTGCCTCCTCCACCCGCCCGGGGTCGCGCTCGGCACGCAGGCGGCGCAGCTTGTCGAGCTGCTGGGCGCGTACGGAGGTGTTGTCGACCTTGAGCACCTCGATGGGCTCGTCGGCGTCGGGCCGGTACTTGTTGACGCCGATGACCGGCTGGCGCCCGGAGTCGATGCGCGCCTGGGTACGGGCGGCGGCCTCCTCGATGCGGAGCTTGGGCAGCCCGGCGTCGATGGCCTTCGCCATGCCCCCGGCGGCCTCCACCTCCTCGATGTGGGCCCATGCCCTGGTCGCCAGCTCGTGGGTGAGCCGCTCGACGTAGTAGGAACCGCCCCAGGGGTCGATCACCCGGCAGGTGCCCGACTCCTGCTGGAGCAGCAGCTGGGTGTTGCGGGCGATCCGCGCGGAGAAGTCGCTGGGCAGGGCCAGTGCCTCGTCCAGCGCGTTGGTGTGCAGCGACTGGGTGTGGCCCTGGGTCGCGGCCATCGCCTCGACGCAGGTGCGGACGACGTTGTTGTAGACGTCCTGGGCGGTGAGCGACCAGCCGGAGGTCTGCGAGTGGGTCCGCAGCGAGAGCGACTTGGGGTTCTTGGCTCCGAAGCCGGACACCAGCCGCGACCAGAGCAGCCGGGCGGCCCGCAGCTTGGCGACCTCCATGAAGAAGTTCATGCCGATGCACCAGAAGAACGACAGGCGCGGCGCGAACCTGTCGATGTCCATGCCCGCCTCGACACCCGCCCGCAGGTACTCCACCCCGTCGGCGAGGGTGTAGGCGAGCTCCAGGTCACAGGTGGCCCCGGCCTCCTGGATGTGGTAGCCGGAGATCGAGATCGAGTTGAACTTCGGCATCCTCTCGCTGGTGTACGCGAAGATGTCGGAGATGATCCGCATCGAGGGGCCCGGCGGGTAGATGTAGGTGTTGCGGACCATGAACTCCTTGAGGATGTCGTTCTGGATGGTCCCGGCGAGCTGCTCGGGCGCCACCCCCTGCTCCTCGGCGGCCACGACGTAGAGCGCGAGCACCGGAAGCACCGCGCCGTTCATGGTCATCGACACGCTCATCCTGTCGAGGGGGATCCCGTCGAACAGCTGCCGCATGTCGTAGATGGAGTCGATGGCCACGCCCGCCATGCCCACGTCCCCGGCGACGCGCGGGTGGTCGGAGTCGTAGCCCCGGTGGGTCGCCAGGTCGAAGGCGACCGACAGTCCCTTCTGCCCGGCCGCCAGGTTACGCCGGTAGAAGGCGTTGGACTCGGCCGCGGTGGAGAAGCCGGCGTACTGCCGGATGGTCCACGGCTGGTTGACGTACATGGTCGGATACGGACCGCGCAGATAGGGCGCGGCGCCGGGATAGGTCTCCAGGAAGTCGAGACCGTCGGTGTCGGCGGCGGTGTAGAGCGGCTTGACGTCGATCCCCTCGGGCGTCTCCCAGACCGGGCCACGAGATCCGTCCCCCGCGTCGGGGCCGGGCACCGCCGGTCGCGCACCGAGTTCGATCTCGGAGAAGTCGGGAATCATCGAGCCACCCCCAGGTCGTCGAAGGTCGTCCGGAGCGCGCCGAGAGCGTCACATCCGGTGTAGAGATTGGCGTCCACGCCCTCGAACCCGCCCTTTCCCGCCAGCCAGATCCTGCGCGCCCCCGCATCCCTCAGCGCGGCGGCCACCGCCTCGGCGTGTTCGGCGTACAGCCGGTCGCTGGAGCACAGGCACGCGACCTCGGTACCGGCCGCGGAGAACGCGGCGGCGATCTCCGCGGGGTCCGTCGCATCGCCACCTGCCACGGTGGCGATGCCGCCCGCCTGGAACAGGTTGGCCGCGAACGACGCCCTGGCGGTGTGCGCGGCCACCGGGCCGATGGTCGCCAGAAAGACCTTCGGCCGGCTCGCCTGAGCGTCGGCCAGGTCGCGCAACGACTCGAACTCCTGCGCGTAGTGCACCCCGGTACTCCCGGTGGGCCGGGCCTGCCTGACCAGGGGCCGCTCGGCGAGGTCGGGGAACTCGCTGACGCCGGTGATCGGGTCGAGGCGCCTGGCGATGTCGGCCGAGCGCCGCTCCCAGGTGGCGGCGAGCCGTTCCGCGACGAGCGCGGAGCCTTCGGCCGTCCCTGCGCCCCCGGCGCGCTCGATCTCCTGGAACCACTCCCAGGCGCGCGCGGCCAGGTCCTCGGTGAGCCGCTCGACGTACCAGGAGCCGCCGGCCGGGTCGATCACCCGGGCCACACCGGCCTCCTCGACGAGCAGCGACTGGGTGTTGCGCGCGATGCGGCGGGCGAAGGCGTCCGGCAGGCCGAGGCGGGCGTCGAAGGGCTGGACGGTCACCGCGTCGGCCCCGCCGGTCCCGGCCGCGAAACAGGCGAGCGTGGTGCGGAGCATGTTCACCCACGGATCGCGGGCGGTCATCATCGCCGAGCCGGTCACCGCGTGCTGCCGCTGTCCCCCGTCGGGGGCGCCGCACACCTCGGCGACACGCGCCCAGAGCCTGCGGGCGGCCCGGAGCTTGGCGATGGTGAGGAACTGGTCGGCGGTGGCCGCGTACCGGAACTCCAGCTGCCCGAACGCCTCGGGCACGGTCAGGCCGGCACCGGTCAGGGTACGCAGCGCGGCGACTCCGGCGGCGAGGGAGCAACCGAGCTCCTCGGCGTCACCGCCTCCCGCGTCGTGATGGACGGTGGCGTCCACCGTGACGGCCCTGAGGCCGGGGTGGTCCCGAACGCAGCGGCGGGCCAGCTCGATCGCGGTCTCCGCGTCGGCGAGCGCGTCGGCTCCCAGGTTCCCCTTCAGCGTGCCGGCGCTCTCGCCCGCCAGCCCGAGGAGCACCTCGGCCGCCTCGCGGGTCCGCCTGCCCGCGTCGAGCGTGATCGAGATCAGATCCAGGTGGACCCGCTCCAGGGCTCGCGGCAGGTCCTCGGGGGCGAGGGTGAGCCACAGTGAGGTGACGCCGTTCTCCAGGTCCGTGAGGATCGCCTCGGAATCGGGCACTTCGTGGCGCTGGCGCACCTCCCAGCCCCCCTCGGGGGCGGAGCCCCTGATGTAGGGGGCGGATCCGGGAAGGCCGGGATCGCCGGGCAGATCGGACGCGTCGTAGAGCGGTGCGATCGTCACACCGTCGTAGGTGGTGGAGGCCAACGCCTCCTCCGGGGAGCCGGTCTCGACCCCGGACTTGCGCAATACCCCGAGCGCCAGCTCCCGCCATCGCTCACGCGTGGTCGGTGGGAACTCGGCGGCCGGTCGGGGTTCCTCAGGCGACACCGTCATGCACCGGATACTAAAGGTTGCCTTTTTTCGAACTCTCCCCGGGCTCTGGACAAACCTCAGCAGGAGGGGCGTCGGAGGGAGCCGAACGGGGATTCCCGGACCATGCGGAAGAATCCTTACGCAGCAGTCTAAGATAACCGTACGAGAAGGCGACCAGCACGTCGACCGCCTCCTCCAGGTCGGGGTAGCGCCCGTCGATGTGGCCGATCGCCATCGCGTTGGTCAGCGCGCCGATCCCGTCGGCGATCATCTCCAGGCGGCGCCTGTCGCTCTCCCGCTCGGTCGGGAAGCCGAACGAGGCCAGGTCCGCGACCAGGTGTGCCCGGTAGGCGGCGGCGGTCTCGACGGCGAACTCCTGCAGCGGCGACGACGGGTCGTGCCGGGCGCGCAGGCCGAGGCGGAAGAGCGCGGGGTGCCTGCAGATGGCCTCCAGCGGTATCCGGAAGGCCTCGCGGTGGCGCTCCCTGTCGCCGGGGACCTCGCGGGCCCTGTGCCGCGCCTCGCGCATCGCCCCCCGCAGCCGCTCCCCCGCCTGCTCGCCGAGCGCCCGCAGCAACTCCTGCCTGTCTTTGAAGTGCACGTAGAAGCTGGACTGGGCGATCCCCGCCGCTTTTGAGACCTTGACGGTGGTCAGCCCCGCCTCACCCTCCTCGTCGAGGATCGCGAACGCGGCGCGGATGAGGCGGCGCCTGGTCAGATCCTTGGCCTCGCTCCTGCTCAGGGGTGTGCTCGTCACTGCCGCCTCGCTTTCCGTCCACCGATAAGCCTACCGGCGAACTTCCACTCATACCCGGCGCAAACAACCCCCTTCAGGGACTTGTGCGATTTTTCACCGATAGTACTATCGGTGAATCACTCGCGGGGGGCCTACCTGGAGGAGATGCACGTGAAACGCCTGACGTTTTCCACGGCGTGGCTCGCCTCGCTGACACTGGCGCTGACACCGGTGCTGGCCGCCTGTAGCGGCGAGCGGCCCACCGCGCCCTCGGACAGTGCTCCGGCGGCGACCGGCGCCTCTCCGGTACGGGGCGGGCGCCTGGTCTACGGCCTCAGCGCCGACGCGGCGGGCTTCAACCCGGTGACCGACCAGTTCGCGACCACGAGCTACAGCATGGCCGGAACGATCATCGAGACCCTGGTCGGCGTGGACGCCGACGGCGACTGGAAGCCCGTCCTGGCCCAGTCGCTGACCCCCAACACCAACGCCGACGAGTGGACGATCAAGGTGCGCCCGGGGATCACCTTCTCCACCGGGGAGCCGCTGGACGGGCGGACGGTCAAGGCCAACCTGGACGCGCAGAAGGCGTCCCCGCTGACCAGCACGGCCCTCACTCCGGTCGACTCCTTCGAACTGACCGACCCGATGACCGTGAAGGTGAAGCTGAAGGGCCCGTGGGTGGCCTATCCCTACCATCTCGCCACCCAGATCGGCATGATGGTTCCCCCCTCCGCGCTGGCCGACCCCAAGGCGGCCAGCCGCAAGCCGGTGGGAACCGGGCCCTTCCTCTTCAAGGAGTACACGCCCGGCAGTCGCATGGTCGTGACCAGGAACCCCGGCTACTGGCGCAAGGGGCTTCCCTACCTCGACGAGGTCGAGTTCCGCATCCTGCCCGACAGCCAGACCCGGGCGCAGACGCTGGAGGCCGGCGGGATCGACGCGATGGGCACCAGCCGCGACGACGACATCACCAAGTTCGGCGCGCTCAAGGACGCCTACACGATCAGACGGACCACCGGTATGGCGGTTCCCGAGTACATGTTCATGCTGAACACCGCCGCGCCGCCCTTCGACGACCTCCGGCTGCGCCGGGCGCTGGCCTACGCCACCGACCGCAAGGCGGTCATCTCCACACTGCGCGGCGGGCTGACCGAGGAGGCCGACGGCCCCTGGTCGAAGGACTCCAGGTGGTACGCCCCCGGCGGCGACTACCCCGCCTACGACCTGGCCAAGGCGAAGGCCCTGATCAGCGAGGTCGAGGCGGAGAAGGGCGAGATCACCTTCGAGGTGATCACACCGCCCGACCCCAACACCATGCAGGGCATCGAGCTGGCCCAGGACATGTGGCGCAAGGCGGGAGTGGAGGTGCGGATCAAGCAGGTCGACCAGGCGGACCTGGTGAACCGGGCCGTGACCGGTGACTTCCAGGCCACCGTGTGGACACAGTTCTCCGCCCCCGACCCCGACGGCGAGTACGTCTGGATGCACCAGAACTACGCCATGCCCGTCGGGAGCATCTCGCTGAACTTCAGCCGGCTCAAGGACTCCAGGCTCAGCCAGGCCCTCGACAGCGGCCGGAGCAACCCCCAGGACGACGTGCGCAAGGACGCCTACGCCACGGTCCAGCAGCGACTGCGCGAACTCGTCCCGTACGTCTTCGTCGACCACCTCAACACCGGAGCGGTGATCGCGAAGACCAAGGTCGGCGGCATCGGCGACTACCTCCTGCCCGACGGCGAGGCGGGGGTGCCGCTGACCGGGGCGCCCGTCCCCTCCCATCCGTTCTCGCAGGTCTGGATCGGCAACCCGTGATCCTGCTCCGGCTGGTCCGCCTGCTGGTCGTGCTGCTCGTCGTCACCTTCCTGTCGTACGTGCTGCTCAACCTGCTCCCCGGCGATCCGACCACGCAGATCCTGGGCCTGTCGGCGAGCGAGGAGGCCCGCGCGCAGTTGCGCGCGGAACTCGACCTCGACCAGCCGCTGACGGTCAGGTACCTGGGCTGGCTCGGCGGCCTGGTCACCGGCGACCTGGGAACCTCCTACATCACCAGCGTCCCGGTCGCCGAGGCTCTCGCCGAGCGGCTGCCCGTCACGCTGGAACTGCTGGTGGCCGCGCAGCTGATCGCGCTCGGCCTCGCCGTGCCCGTCGGGGTCGCGGCGGCCCGCAGGGCGGGGCGGACGCTGGACCAGGTGCTCACCACGCTGAGCTTCGGCCTGCTGTCGACACCGGTGTTCGTGCTGGGCGTGGTGCTGATCCTGGTCTTCGCCGTCAAGCTCCAGGTGCTCCCCGCCACCGGCTGGACCCCGATCTCCCTCGACCTGGGCTGGAACCTGACCTCGGTGCTGCTGCCCGCCGTCACCCTCGGCTGCGGGCAGATGGCCGTCTACGCGCGGCTGCTGCGCACCGATCTCATCGCCACCCTCCAGGAGGACTACATCACCCTGGCCCGCGCCCGGGGCCTGTCGCCCCGGCGCATCCTGTGGCGGCACGCGCTGCGGCCGTCCGCGATATCACTGGTCACCGCCGTCGGCCTCAACCTCGGGGCGCTCATCGGCGGAACAGTGATCATCGAGACGCTCTTCGGGCTGCCCGGCGTCGGACGGCTCATCGTCGACTCCATCTTCTCCCGCGACTATCTGACAGTGCAGGGAGGCGTCGTGCTGATCTCGGTCGGCTACGTGCTGGTCAACTTCGCCGTCGACCTGGTCTACGCGGCCGTCGATCCCAGGATCCGGCATGCCTAGGCGGCCGGGGTGGGGGTTCTGGATCTCGGCCGCCTGGATCGCCCTGGTGCTCGGCGCCGCCCTCGCCGCCGACCTGCTGCCACTGCCGCGCTACGACGAGACCCTGGCGGGGCCGCCCCAGGCCGGACCGAGCCTCGCGCACCCGTTCGGCACCGACGGCCTCGGCCGCGACGTGCTCAGCAGGGTCGTGCACGGCGCGCGGGTCTCGCTCGGCGTCGGCGTCGGGGCGGTGCTGCTCGGCCTGCTGGTCGGCGCGCCGCTCGGCGTCCTGGCCGGATACCGCGGGCGGGCGACGGACTCGGTGATCATGGCCTTCAACGACATCGCGCTCGCCTTCCCCTCGCTGGTGTTCGCGCTGGCCGTGGTCGCCTTCGCCGGGGCGAGCCTGACCAACGTGCTGATCGTGCTGGGCGTGCTGGGCGTGCCCGCCTGGACCCGGCTGATCCGCGGCGCCACCCTGTCGTTCGCCGGCCGGGAGTTCGTGGTCGCGGCCCGCGCCCTGGGCGCACGGGATCGGCGGATCCTGCTGCGGGAGATCACCCCCAACGTGGCCGTACCGGCCGCCTCCTACGCCTTCATCGGCATGGCGATCGCCGTGGTGGCCGAGGGCAGCCTCGCCTTCCTCGGGCTGTCGGTCCAGGCCCCCACCCCGACCTGGGGAGGACTGATCAACGAGGGCCGCGCGGTGATGGACAACGCCCCGTTCGTCGTGCTCGCCCCGTCCTTCGTCATGTTCCTGACCGTACTGTCGTTCAACGTCGTCGGCGACCGGCTCCGGGCACTGACCGACGTACGGCAGAGCGGTCTGGAACCCGGGCGGCGCGCCCCCGCGCTCGCGCCCGCCGCCGGGAGCCGCACCACCGCGGCGGAGGACCGGGCGGGGGACGCGCTGCTCCAGGTCCGCGACCTGCGCACCCACTTCGTGACCGGGCGCGGCGTCGTCAGGGCGGTCGACGGCGTCTCCTTCACCCTGGAACGTGGCCGCACGCTCGCCGTGGTGGGCGAGTCGGGCTCCGGCAAGACCATGCTGATCCGCTCGGTGCTCGGCCTGCTGCCCGGCGCGGGCGTGCTGCGCGACGGAGAGGTCCTTCTTGAGGGCCGCGACCTCACCACCCTGCCTCCGAAGGAGTTGCGCGGGGTGCTCGGCACCCGGCTGGCGACGGTCTTCCAGGACCCGATGACGGCGCTCAACCCGGTCAGGACCGTGGGCACCCAGGTGATGGAACCGCTCAGGGTACATCTGGGCATGAAGCGGAGGCAGGCGCGCGCCACAGCCGCCGAACTGCTCGCCTCGGTCGGCATCCCCGAGCCCGCGCGGGTACTGCGCCGTTACCCGCACCAGCTCTCCGGCGGCATGCGGCAACGGGTGACGATCGCGATGGCGCTGTCCTGCGGCCCCGACGTGCTGTTCGCCGACGAGCCGACCACCGCGCTCGACGTCACCATCCAGGACCAGGTACTGCGGCTGATCCACCGCCAGCGCCAGGAACGCGACATGGCCACGGTGCTGGTCAGCCACGACCTGGCCGTGGTCGCGCAGTGGGCCGACGAGGTCATCGTCATGTACGCGGGCAGGGTGGTCGAGCGCGGGCCCGCGGAGGCGCTGTTCGAGCGCACCCGCATGCCGTACACCGAGGCGCTGCTGCGGGCCGTCCCGCGGCTCACCGACCCCGCCCACCAGCCGCTCCGGCTCCTCGGCGGCCGCCCACCGGACCTGGCGAACCCTCCCTCCGGGTGCGCGTTCAGCCCCCGCTGCCCGTACGCGCGGGAACGGTGCGGGACCGAGGCACCTCCACTGGCCGAGGCGGAGACCCCCGGCCACCTGTACGCCTGCTGGTATCCGGAGCTGGTGGGCCGGGAGCGCGAGCTCGACCGCGGAATCGACATCGAAGGGGTGGACACCCGTGGCAGGTAGCGGAAGCGCCCATCTCCGTGCCCCCGAGGAGGTGCTGCTCCGGGTCGAGGACCTGGTCGTGGAGTTCCCCGCCGGCCACGGCCGCCGCGTGCACGCGGTCTCCGGAGTGAGCTTCGACGTGGCCAGAGGGGAGACGCTGGGCATCGTGGGCGAGTCGGGCTGCGGGAAGTCCACCGCCGCGCGGGCGTTGATGCAGCTTCCCGCGCCGCTGGGCGGCTCGATCAGGCTGGACGGCGTGGAGCTCACCGGCCTGCGCGGCGAGGCGCTGCGCAGGACCCGCAGGCGACTTCAAATGATCTTCCAGGACCCGATCTCGTCGCTCAACCCCCGGCGGCGGGTCCGCGACATCGTCGCGGAGGGGCCACGCGTCTGGGGGACCGGGGAGGAGCGGGTCGACGAGATGCTGGAGGCGGTGGGCCTGGACCCGGCCACCGCCTCGGACCGGCGCCCGCACGAGTTCTCCGGCGGGCAGTGCCAGCGGATCTCCATCGCGCGGGCGCTGGTGCTCGACCCGGAGGTGGTGATCTGCGACGAGCCGGTCTCCGCGCTGGACGTGTCGGTGCAGGCCCAGATCCTGAGCCTGCTGGAGGAGCTCAAGAAGCGCTACGGGCTGACGCTGGTGTTCATCGCCCACGACCTGGCGGTGGTCAAGAACGTCAGCGACCGCGTCCTGGTGATGTACCTCGGCAAGACCTGCGAGCTGGCCTCGGGCGACACCCTGGTCAGGCGGCCCGCCCACCCCTACACTCGGGCGCTGCTCGCCTCCGTCCCCCGGAGCGGCCTGGCCCTGCCCCCGGCGGACCGGCTGATCAGCGGGGAACCCCCGTCCCCGGTGACGCCGCCCAGCGGGTGCCGCTTCCGGACCCGTTGTCCCGCGGCGGCGCCCAGGTGCGCCGCGGAGGAACCGCTCATGCGGCGGATCGGCCCCGACCAGTGGGTGGCCTGTCACCATCCGCAGGCACCCGGGCGGGAGGAGCCGCCGGTCAGCTGACGGGTTCCTGCCAGGCCGCGTCCCAGGTGGCGCGGTCGACGGCGCCGGTGACGGGCAGCCCCTTCTCCTTCTGGAACTTCGCGCAGACATCACTGGAGGCGGGGCCGTACAGACCGTCGACGTCGATGTTCCAGCCTCGGTCGCGCATCCGCCGCTGCCAGGTGCGGACGTCCTCGCCCTTCATGATCGGCGGCTGCTTGAGGGTGCGGCCGGGGAAGGAGGGGTGCGGTTCCGGCGGGTTGGTGGTCCCTCCGCCGGGACGGGGGGCACCCCGCTTGACCCACGCGTACAGGGGCTCGCCGGGGCAGCTGGTCGAGTAGCCGTCGCGATGGCCCTTGATCTCCTTGCCCGCCCCGCCCTTGTCCCTGAGGTATTCGATGGCGTCGAGGATGCCGTGCAGGATGCCGTCGGTCGGCTTGGTGAGCCCCGACGAGCCGACCAGGCCGAGCACCGCGTAATGACCGCTGTTGAGACCGGCGCCGTTGGCGGCCGGCACGTGATTCGGGCCCCGGCCCTCGAAGACCTTCCGGTGCGGACAGACCAGCATGGTGTTCCCTGTGAAGTAGACAGAACCATCCCGGCGCGCAAGCCAACTCTGGTTCTCGGTACGCGGGCACCACACCTCACCATGGTATTTCTGCCGCTCGATCTCGAACCTGGCGGTTTTCCTGGTGGCCGCACTTCGGGGAGCGAAGTTTCGCTGTTGTCGAATGGTGACCAGCCACATGTCTGTGTTACGGCTCCGGGTCGGTGGTATACGTCGAAGGGATGCAGCCCTACCTGACAGCAGAACCGCGAACATAAATGCCTCCGCAGCGGCTCGGTCCTTCTGCGCCAGCCTGTCCTTTCCCGCGTTGTCAGCGAGCATAGAGGTTTCGATGAACAAAGCGAGTTGAGCTTTGGTCAACGTGAGCAGGAAGTCAAACCCAGGAACCCTGCCGGGCGCCATTTCCAGAAGGTGACCACCGGCGTCAGACGAAAGATGGAACTCCACGAGATGCCGATTGACGACCTCACGCCAACGCGGGACACCATCAGTGACGCTCCCGACGCGGGGGAACTTGTCGACCGGAGGACCGAACAGCTCACCGAGGGCAGATCTGATACTCGCGACATTCACGGAATTCTTCAGCGACTGATAGATGGCCACGCTGGTGGACTTGGCGCCACGGCCCGGCTTGATGTGCCCCTCGGTCCAGAACCAGGCGATCACCTCGACGAACGCGTCGGACCACTTCGCCTCGGTCGGCAAATCGGCACATGGGGCGGCAATCGGGATTCTGTCCCAGTAACCAATGGTCTCGGAAGTCACCCACAGGCGTTCGTAGCCGGTAACGGATCGTTGGACCCCACCGGTGGGAAGCCATTTTCCATCACTACTCTTCTGACGTTCCGTACCGGTACGCCGCCGGTAGCGCTCGACGGGCCAACGATGATGCGGCGTCGTCAACGAGGAGTGCGAAAAACCCTCCATCCGCACCATGTCCCGTTCCATCGCCGGGAATACGCACACCTCAAGGACAGGGTGCCATTCCGACATTGCCGTCCCATGGTTCAAGGTGAGCGCCATGTCCCCCACACGGAGTTCCCGGTATGTTTTCCAGCCCTCCCGAGTGAGAATTTCCGTCCGCTCATCGACACAGTAGCCGATATCCATCCACCCGTTTCCATCCATGTGATGGTTTTGGATGGACTTAACCAAGGCCACACATTTTTTATGATCATCGATGATAGCCGGATCGACTCGCCCGCCGGTGTAGTGAACCTTCACTCCTTTAGTGGAGGAAAGAGGCGAGTACGACCCGCGAGGAGGGCGAGCCCCCCAGTCACGACGAGGCACGATGTCAGCCACAGGTGTCTCCAGAGGGGCAGGCGACGCGAAATGCTCGATGGATGGCCCAACAGACACTATCGGTTACCTTCCGACACTTGGAGCGGTTCACCCAAATACCATCTGCCATTGGACCGTCACACCGTGTCTAATGACATCGGTGCGGACGTACCTCTGCCACACGCGGAGGTGTCGAAACCACGGATTGACCGTCAAAACCCGGCAGGCCGCGACATCAGACGGGCACGGAGAGCCCAGCCTTGCCGGAAGACAACGGCCTGGTCACCGAGACCGGCGACCTGACCAGGAGCTGAACACGCCCTGGCCGGTCATGATGCCGACGATGACCACCACCGCGCCCAGCGGCTGATTCCACGTCAGCGCCTCGCCCAGGACGAGCACCCCGAGGACGACACCCACCAGCGGGGTCAGGTACGTCACCGTCGAGGCGGCCGTCGCCCCCCAACGGGCGATGACCGCGGTGTTCCAGATGTAGGCGAGCCCCGTACCCAGAACGCCCAGGGCGGCCATGCTCGCCACGACGGGCGGGTCCAGGCGCACCGGACCGCCTGCCAGCAGCGGGCTCAGCGCGAGCATGACCAGGGCCGCCACGCTGATCTGGGCGGCGGCGACCGTGGGGGCGTCGTAGCCGTAGGAGACCACGAAGCGCCGCGTGTAGGCGAAGGCCAGGCCGTAACAGAACGTCGCCCCCAGGCAGGCCACCTGCGCCCACCCGGGGCCGGCGGCCCCGGTCAGGTTCCACGGGGCCAGGACGACGACGACACCGGCCGCGCCCAGCAGCAGGCCGAGCATCCCCGCCGCGCCCAGGCGCTCCTGGCGGAGCGCGGCCAGGGTCACGAACATCGTCATCAGCGGCGTCGTGGCGTTGTAGATACTGGAGAGCCCCGAGGGGATGTGCTGCCCGGCCCAGGCGAACAGCAGGAACGGCACCACGCACAGCAGCAGTGCGACCACTCCCAGGTGCGCCCAGAGTCTCGCCTGCCTCGGCCACCTCCGACGGGTGACCAGCATGATCGCATTGAGGGTGAGTGCTCCCAGCGTGAGACGGCCCAGCACCGTCTGGACGGGGGACAGGCCGGTGAGAGCGACCTTGATGAACAGAAAGCTGGCCCCCCAGGTCAGGGCCAGCGCGAGATATTGGGCGAGCACGGACCGGCTCGCCGGGGGCGGCGCGGCGTCGGCCGTCCGCACCTGTGGAGATGCCGGGGAGGTTCCTTCACGGGTCACCGGAGCAGTCTCATCAGGCCCGGACCATGTGTCCAATGAGTTTCCCGGCCCGTGTGATGAGATGTCCTCATGAGTGCCACGGTCGCGCAGCTCCGAGTCTTCACCGCCGTGATCGCGAACGGCGGCTTCGGCGTGGCCGCCGAGGAGCTGGGCATGTCCCAGTCGGCGGTCTCCCACGCGCTCGCCGCACTTGAGCGCGCTCTCGGCGCACCGCTGGTGCTGCGGCACGGAGGCGTGGGACCCACCGCCCTGGGGGCGACGATCCTGCCGCACGCCCAGGCGGCGCTCGCCTCGGTGGCCGCCATCGACGAGGCCGTCTCCGCACACCTGGGGCAGCACACCGGGGTTGTCCGCGTCGCCGCCCCGCCCACGGTCTGCTGCGGGCTGCTCCCCCAGCTCATGCGGACGTGGCGCGCGGAACTCCCCGGTGTCGAGGTGCAGGTCTTCGAGGGCGACGACGACGAGCTGTCCCCCTGGCTGGAGACCGGAGTCGTCGACGCCGCGATCCTCGTCGATCCGCTGCCCCCTCCCCCCGCGCATGTGGTGGTGGGCCGCGACGCCTTCCACGCGGTGGTCCGCGCCGACCACCCCCTGGCCGGCCAGGAACACATCACGATGGCCGAGCTGGTGGAGGATCCGCTGCTCGTCTCCAAGGGGGGCTGCGAGCCACAGACCCGCGTCCTGTGTTCCCTGGCGGGCGTCCCCTACGCTCCGGCCCAGCATGTGCGCGAACTCGGCACGCTGATCGGCATGATCGCCGCCGGTATCGGCGTCTCGACGGTTCCCGACCTCGGCCGCGGTCTCCTCACCCCCGGGCTCGTCATGATCCCGCTGAAGCCGTCCCTGACCCGCGCCCTCGTCCTCACCGGTCCGCTGACCCGCCCGCCGAGCCCCCTGGTCGACGCCCTGCTCCGCACCGCCCCCGAGGCTCCCGCGCCGTCGGCGGCCCCCTGAGCCCGGCCCCTTGCGAAAACCCGTCGACCGGCGGACGCGCCAAGAGGATCATTACCGCCATGTCCGTACTCAAGGAGGTCCACTTCTCCCCGGAGCCCCGCCCGGCGGAGCTGCCGATGAGGATCTGGCTCGACGACGCCGACTCCGCGGTGGACGTGATCGACGCCCTCGCGCTGTCGCCGTTCGCCACCGGGGTCCAGCCTTGGTCGTGCACCGCGAACCTGGAGCGGGTCCGCCCCGACGCCTCCCTCACCCCCGCCTCCGGGACGCTCCTCCGGGCGGCGACGGAGAAGGACGGCCGTGACTCGCGGCTGCTGCGCGGGGAGGGCTGGACGCTGCGCGTGGTCCGCCACCGCGACCGTGCCGCCACGGTCAGCGTGACCGCGGTCGACGAGGAACTGGCCCGCACGGTGATCGACGAGATCATCAAGGACGCCGAGGAGCCCGCCCCCGAGAGCGACCACGTCGAGATGGGCTTCTGGTGGCAGGGGCCGCACGGCAGCCGCCGCTCGGAGAAGCCGATCACCGCCTCCCCCTGGGCGGAGATCTCCGGCAACTACGCCAGGTCGGTCAGCGAGCGGCTGTCGCGGCTGATGTCCGTCACCGCCTCCGACGCGCACGGCAGGCTGGTCCTGCTGCACGGCCCGCCGGGCACCGGCAAGACCACGCTGCTGCGCACGCTCGCCCACGAGTGGCGGTCGTGGTGCCAGGTCGACTGCGTACTCGACCCGGAGCGGCTGTTCCACTCCCCCGGCTACCTCATGGAGGTCGCGGTCGGCTTTGACGAGGACGACGGTAAGCGGTGGCGGCTCCTGGTGCTGGAGGACTGCGACGAACTGATCAGGTCCGGCGCCAAGGAGGCCACGGGACAGGGCCTGTCACGCCTGCTCAACCTGACCGACGGCCTCCTCGGCCAGGGCCGTGACGTCCTGGTGGCCATCACCACCAACGAGGATCTGGCCCGTCTCCACCCGGCCGTCACCCGTCCGGGCCGCTGCCTCGCCCAGATCGAGATCGGTTCTCTCCCCTACGACGAGGCCGCCCAGTGGCTCGGCGGCACCGAGGGGCTCTCTCCCGCCGGTGCGACCCTCGCCGAGCTCTTCGCGCTCCGCGACGGCGCGTTCAGCCGCACGGCCGTTCCCGAGAACACCGGCCTCTATCTCTAACCTCCGCCGTACGGGGGTTCGGCTTCCCCCGTACGGAACAGAACAGGACGAGACGACACGCCCGCGGGAGCGGGGAATGCCCGTATCACTCTCCGGCCGTTACCCGAACAATTCGGGGAACGCCGCTTGTTGGTCCGCCCGGACGGTGGAACGGGCCAATGGCGGTCAAGGAGCAAACGGGGTCCACGGTCCCGCTCGCCCACAATGCGAGACGCCCGAAATCATACGGTCCGCGCGGCGCGCCTTGCCTCACCCGAGAGTGTCGAGACCACACCCCAATGTGATCGACCATGTGTCGGTGACCGCCTTCGAACGCATCCGGATCTCTGGCGTGCCGGCAAAACCGGGGACACGCGGCTCGCATTCCGGAGCGCGAGGAAGTCATTTGTCCTCCGGAAATCCCGCAGCACGTTCGGTGACAGACACCGGGCATGTGTGAATTGTCCGACGAACCTCCGGAGCGGGTCTCACGGCGCCCCTCCGCCGCCGTCCCCCTCCCGACGGACCCGGCCCCGCTCGCCACTCTCCGCCGGAGTCTCATCCCAGCAGCTGCCACGACCAGCGGAAACGGGACGGGGGACGCACCCGTACCCCCGGAAGGATGTCACGGCCGACACGATGGGGCCCTCGAAACGAACGGCAGCGGAACGATGGACCGGAACGCCCCCAAGTGGCCGAAGTCGATTTTTTCCCAGCGACCGGGGCGGAACCCACCCGGAGGTCACGAAACTCCAAAGCGCTCGGACACCTCCATCCGGAAAGCCCGCCAGGGGTAACCGGCAGATCCCGGGATACAGGACACCAAGGGGCTTCCGGCGCCGCCGTCGTTTTTAATCCCTCGCCGGCGGGAAGCATTTCCCAATGACGTGGAGACGCCGGAGTTCGGCCTCGGGTAATTAACCCGAGCAAGTGGATCTCCGGCGGACAGGGTTTCCCGGCGCGACGGCGAAAGGAGGGGCTAGAGTTTTACTACCGGGGAAGAGACGCGGGAGCCATCGTCGGCCGGGTTCACAGCCGCACACTCTGGCGCCAAGATTAAGGAGTGACACAATGGCACGTCAGCAAGTCGTCACGTTCACCGATGACATCACCGGGAAGCGGGCGGACGAGACCGTCTCGTTCGGCCTGGACGGGACCGCCTACGAGATCGACCTGAGCACCAAGAACGCCACAAAACTCCGCGAGGCCCTCAAGCCCTTCCAGTCCGCCGCCCGCAAGGCGAGCACCTCCCTGGGCCGCAAGGGCAGGGCGAAGGGTTCCGGCGGCAACCGCGAGCGGAGCGCCGAGATCCGGGCGTGGGCGAAGTCCCACGGAATCGAGGTGAGTGAGCGCGGGCGCATCGGAGGAAAGGTCGCCGAGGCCTTCGCGGCGGGCGACCCCAGCGTGGCCAAGGCGGCGACCAAGAAGACCCCGCAGACCACGTCCGGCCGGTAGCGGCCAGGCTCCCGGCCCCTTGGAGGTAGCGGCGTCACAGCCGACCGGGAGTACGTGGAGCGAACCCCGAGGTGCCCCTCATGCTCCGGAGGGGTATGCACTCTTGGTCCTGTATTCGGGCCATCATCTCCAGGGGGCGTTCTTCGATGAGTGAGGTCACACAGATCTGCTCGGACCTGATCAGATTCGACACCACCAACCCCGGCTCCGGCGAACGCCCGGCGGCCGAGCACGTCGCCACCCTGTTGTCGGAGGCGGGCATCGAACCTGTGGTGTTCGAGTCGGCCAGGCACAGGACCAGCGTGGTCGCCAGGATCCCCGGCGACTCGTCCGACGCCCTGCTGATCCACGGTCATCTCGACGTGGTCCCCGCACACGCCCCAGACTGGCGGGTTCATCCGTTCTCCGGGGAGGTCTTGGGCGGCTGCGTCTGGGGGCGGGGCGCGGTCGACATGAAGGGCACCCTGGCCATGACGCTCACCCTGGTCCGCGAGTGGGCGCGGCGCGGGGTACGGCCCGGGCGGGACGTGGTGCTGGCGTTCCTCGCCGACGAGGAGGCCACCGGCGAGTACGGCGCGCGATACGCGGTGCGACACCACCGCGAACTGTTCGACGGCTGCACCGAGGCGATCAGCGAGTCAGGCGGTTACAGCGTCGAGGCTCCCGGAGCACGGATCTACCCGGTCGCGGTGGGCGAGCGCGGCACCGCCTGGATGAGACTCACCGCGACCGGCGTCGCGGGCCACGGCTCCCGCCCGCCGGCGGACAACGCGGTGGCCGAACTCTGCCACGCCATGTCCCGGATCGCCTCTCACCGCTGGCCGGTGCGGCTGACGCCCGAGGTGGCGACGCTGATCGAGAGCCTGTCGGACATCCTCGGCGAGCGCATCGACCTCGACCGGCTGGAGGAGGAGGCCGAACGGCTCGGCCGGGTCGGCTCCCTGTTCGGGGCGCAGATCCGGAACTCGGCGAACCCGACGATGCTCCAGGCGGGCTACAAGGTCAACGTGGTTCCCGGCACCGCCGTGGGCCACGTCGACGGGCGGTTCCTGCCGGGGGGCCGGGAGGAGTTCCTGGAGACGATCGACCGCCTGCTCGGCCCCCGGGTGAGGAGGGAGTTCGTCAACCTGGAGGACGCCCCCTCCGCCCCGATGGACTCACCCTTCTTCGATCGGCTCGGCGCGGCCCTGGTGGCCGAGGACCCGGCGGCGCGGCCGGTGCCGTACGTGATGTCCGGCGGCACGGACGCCAAGTCCTTCGCGGGGCTCGGTATCAGGGGTTACGGCTTCGCCCCGCTGATGCTCACCCCGGAGCTCGACTACTTCGGCATGTTCCACGGCGTGGACGAGCGCGTTCCCGTCGAGGGTCTGGAGTTCGGCGTCCGCGTCCTGGATCGTCTTCTCACCTCTCCCGCCGCCTCAGCGGGCCACAGCACCGATCCCGGATAAAACAGGGCGCTCCCCATCACGATCGAGCCCTGCCGGGCACTTCCGGATACATGCCGGACACGGCCCGCCTGAAACTGGGGCATCATGGCTCACGTGCCGATTCTCATATACCCCTCGGTGACCGGCCGGTCTGGTGACGGGACGCGAACGCTGGCGCGGCGCCATCCCGCCCCCCTTCGGGGACGCCACCGAACCATCCCGTGCGAGCGGGCGGGCATCCTGCACCGCTCCGGAGAGTGGTACGGATCGGGAGCGTCGAGGTGAATGAGAACGGCACGGGGCTGCCCGCCTGGCACGAGGGCGGCAACCCCCCGCCGGGCGCCCTGCCGGACCTGCCGGGGACGCGACCGGACTCGGCCACCGGCCTGCGTGCAGCCGACGGCAAGGTCGCTGCAAGCGCTCCACCCGATGATGACGAGGTGACGCGCGACGGAGGCGACCAGGCGATGGGCCGGACAGTGACCGAGGAGCGCAGGGCCGGGCTGATGGACCGCCTGCGCAAGGATCTGAGAAACCCCCTGTTCCTACAGGGCTACGCACTGATGATCAATACCGGGATCACCGCCGTGCTGGGCCTCGGCTACTGGTTCCTCGCCACGCACCTGTACACCGCCGCCGCGTTCGGTGAGGGCCAGGCCGTGATCAGTGCGATGCGGCTGTTCGCCTCTCTGACCGGGCTCGCCTTCGCGGGCGCGCTGGCCAGGTTCATCCCGGTGGCCGGCCGCCGCACCGCCGAGTTCGTCCTGCGCGGCTACGCGATCGCCGGGGCCACCGGCCTGGTGGCGGCGTTGGGATTCCTGCTGACGTTGCCGGTGTGGGGGGCGGTCTACGCCGACCTCGCCGGTTTCGGGCCCGGACTGTTCTTCCTCGTCTCGGTCCTCGTCTGGACGATCTTCACCCTCCAGGACGTGACCCTGGCCGGGCTGCGCAAGGCCGTCTGGGTGCCGGTCAACAGCCTGGCGTTCGGCCTGGTCAAGATGGGCATGCTCGCCGCGCTCGCGGTCGCGCTGCCGGAGGGCGGCCTCTTCGGCGGGATCTTCGTCTCGTGGATCGTGCCGACGGCCATGGCGCTGATCCCGATCAGCTGGTTCATCTTCGGCGTCATCATCCCCAGGCACGTCAAGAACACCGAGGAGAGCGCCGCGAACCCGCCGCGCCTGCGCGAGGTGGGCCGTTTCCTGGCCGGGGACTTCCCCGGCGCGTTCTCCATCCTGCTGATCCTCTATCTGGTCCCGGTCATCATCGCGGGCTGGCTCGACGACGCGCCGACGTTCGGCTACTTCTCGATAGCCCACACGCTGGGCTCCATGATCGGACTGCTGGCGGCCAACATGGCGGTGTCCCTGACGGTCGAGGGATCCTTCAACGCCGCCCAGCTGGCGCAGAGCGTGCGCAACGCGCTGCGCCGCACCTTCCTGATCGTCGGACCGGTCATCGCGGTGGTCGTGGTCGGCGCGCCCCTGATCCTGAGCGTGTTCGGCCCCGGGTTCGCCGAGGCGGGCACACCGCTGCTCCGCCTGATGGCGATCGCGGTGCTCCCCCAGACGGTGATCGAGATCTGCCTCAGCATGCTGCGCGCGCAGAGCGAGGCCCGCAAGCTCGCACTCGTCCAGATCGGGATGGCGGTGCTGGTCCTCACCTCGATCGTCTTGCTGTTCCCCCTCTTCGGGATCGCCGCGGTGGGCTACGCGATGCTCGGCAGCCAGCTCCTGGTCGCGCTACTGATCCTCCCGAACATCCGCAGAGTGATCAACCACGGCAAGGCGTCCCAGATCGTCGCAGGTTAGGGACGGCGTGGCTCTGTTTGCAGTCTTGATCTCGTACGTGATAGACGGTCTCCAGTGACTCCTGAGCACATTGTGGCGAAGCGGACAGGCCGCCGCTGCCTTCCGCTGCCCTCCAACCGTCTGGGTCTGTATCTGGCCCTGCGGCACTGGTGCAGCCCCGGCCAGCGGTTGCTGATGTCGCCGCTGTCGGCCGACGAGATCCTCTTTCTCGTGCTCGCCGCCGGACTGCGCCCGGTCATCGCCCCGCTCTCCGCCGACGACGGCAACATCGACGCGGGCGCCGTCGACCTCGACACGGTCGACGCGGTGCTGACCACCAACCTGTACGGCCTGCCGGATCGGGTGACGGCGTTCACGGGCAAGATCCTGATCGAGGACGTCGCGCACGCGATGGAGACGAGCGTGCACGGCAGGCCGCTGGGCACCTTCGGGGTGGCGGGCGTGTTCAGCCTGTCCAAGCACGCCGGAGCGGGTTCCGGTGGAGTGATCGCGGTCGAACGCCTGGAGGACCTGCGCACCCTGGAGCGCGACCGTGACCGGCTGCTGCAGCCGGGTGCCTTCAGGAAGGAGGTCCACAGCGTGCTGACCTCGGTGGGCCGGCACACCGCGCTGCGCCTGAACATGGTCCGCCCGGCGCTGAGGGCGATGCGCGCGTTCGGCATGGAGGAGGAGCGCGAGGGCTACCGGATCGCTCCGCGTCCGGCGGACCTGGTCAGGGCGCTGGAGTACGCGCCGCAGCTACCGGCGTTCGACTCCTGGGTCCAGGCCGACCTGCACGACTATCGGGCCAGGCGCGGCCACCTCTCAAGCTGGTACCAGTCCAGGCGCCTGCGGACGCTGCCCAGGCAGCGGTCGCGGCGGATCGCCGGCGTCTCGGCGCTGGCCGCGCTGCCCACCGTGGCGCCGGCCGTCCACCGGCACCTGGATCAGCCGCTGTTCCGGGTCCCACTGCTGGTCTCGGGCCGGGACGAGGCCATCGCCGAACTGGAGCGACACGGGGTCGCCACCGGATACCTCTACGACCCGCCGTACGACAGCTACCTGCCCGGGTTCACCAGTCCCTCGCCGGAGCCCGAGATCGCGCGCTGGTGGGGCCGGCACGTGCTGCCGGTAGATCCGCTCTACGCCCACCGCGCCCTGCCGGTCGTCGAACGGCTCGTTCCGGCCGTCCCACCACCCCAGCCCCAGGTTTCCCCGGTGCTGCCGAGTCCGACCATTTTCGATATCGCTTAGCAAGTAAGGTAATATTTAGGTAGATTTACTGCATCGGGTGGCGGCAACAGGGGGGCGCCGCCCGGCTCCGTGACGGTTCCCTCGCCCCGTGACGCACGCCACCCATGTCCACGGGTCAGCCGGATCGCGCGTGCTCCGCCCCGAGGACGACGTTCGGTCCCCCAACCCGGGCTTCGAGAAAGGATCGCCTCCTCGTGAACGGTAGGTTGACGCGCACCGCAGGCACGGTCGCCGGTCACCCCGGCGCGACGGGAGGGGTCGCATGAGGGTCAACATCATCCGGCCCGCGGAGCTGGGTCCGGACGAGGTCGCGGCCTGGCGCGAGATGCAACGCTCCAGCCCGCACCTCGCCAACCCCTTCCTCAGCCCGGACTTCACGATCGCGATGGGTGAGGTCCACACCGGGGCGCGGGTGGCGGTGATCACCGAGTCGGACGGGCCCGTCGGGTTCTTCCCCTTCGAGCGGCACGGTGGCGGAGTGGGCGCCGCCCTGGGCGGATGGGTCTCGCTCTCCCAGGGCGTGGTCCACGTGCCCGGTGCCGAATTCGACCCCAACACCCTGCTCAAGGAGTGCGGGCTGAGCGTGTGGGAGTTCGGCTGCATGGTCGACCGGCAGCCCTGGTTCCAGCCGTTCGAGACGCTCAGGCAGGATGCCGTGGTCCTCGACTTCGCCGACGGCTACCCGGCCTTCCTCGACGAGCTGCGCGAACGCTCTCCGAAGTTCGTCAAGAGCACCCTGTACAAGGAACGGAAGCTGGGCCGCGACGTGGGCGAGATCACCTCCGAGTTCGCGGTGCGCGACGCGGAGCAGTTCCGGCTGCTGCGGGAGTGGAAATCGGCCCAGTACCAGCGGATGGGCCGCCCCGATCGCTTCGCCAGGTCATGGGTCGTGGAGCTGACCGAGCGCCTGCACGCCGTCGACACCCCCGACTTCGCCGGGCCGCTGTCCATGCTGTACGCGGGCGGCAGACCCGTCGCGGGCCACTTCGGGCTGCGCACCGACACGATGATGATCGGCTGGTTCCCCGCGTACGACCCCGACTACGCCAAGTACTCCCCCGGCCTGATCCAGCACCTGCACATGGTCGAGGCCGCCGCGAAGATCGGTGTCAGCTCGCTGGACCTCGGCATCAGTAACGGCTCGGAGTACAAGGACGCACTGTGCAGCAGAACCGTCCCGGTCACCGAGGGCATCGTGCGCCGCCGTTCGGCCGGCGCGGCGGCGCACTGGCTACGCACCGCACCGGTCCGCCGCGTGCGGCGCCTCATCCTTGACAGCCCGGCCCTGTACGGCGCCGCCGACAGGGCCATGAAGCGGTACGGGCGGCTGCGCACCCGAGGGAAGGCCCAGTGAGCGGTCAGAACGGCAGCCGCGAGCTTGAGGCGGCCATGCGAGACCGGATCGGCCAGGAGTGCCTGCACGTGCCCTCCGCCAGGTTCGGTCTGCTCCTGGCGCTGCGTCACTGGTTCGAACGCGGCGACAGGGTGCTCATCTCACCGACGAACTGCGAGACCGTGCTGTTCGTCGTGCTGGCCGCCGGGCTGGAACCGGTGATGGCGCCGGTCTCCTGGCGTGACGGCAACATCGACGTCCCCAACGTCGACTGGAACGGCCTGGCCGGTGTCGTCACCACGCACCTGTACGGCCAGCCCGACCGGGTGACCGAGCTGCGGGCCGAGTGCGACCGGCGCGGCGTGATCCTCCTCGACGACGCGGCACACGCCATGCAGACGACGGTGGACGGCCGCGCCGCGGGCACGTTCGGCACCGCCGGGGTGTTCAGCCTCGCCAAGCACGGGCGGGCGATGTCCGGCGGGTTCCTCACCGCGCGGGACCCGGCCGCGCTGCCCGAACTGGCCCGGGCCAGGGACGAGTCGCTGCTCCCCGGCGGGGCGCGTGCCCAGTTGCTCGGCACGCTGCGGCCCGTGCTGCGCGAGACGATCTACCGCACCGGGCTGGTCCGGCCGATGTGGCACGCTCTCAAAGCGCTCAGCCTCGTCCAGTGGACCGGGCACCGCTGCCCGCCCCGCGAGAAGGAGCTGCGCGCGGCCCTCGCCGACGATCCGGTGGACCTGCGTGCCCTGGACCACTGGCTGCGGATCGACCTCGACGACTGGCGGATGCGCCAGGGGCCGCTGCTCCGCCGCTACCAGCGCTCCCGCTTCCGGGTGATCGACCGCGAGCGCGACCGGCGGGTGGCCGGGGTCGAACTACTGCGCACCCTGCCCTGGGCGGCCGAGGGCGTCCGCGACGCGGCGCCACAGCCGCTGCTGCGGGTGCCCCTGCTGGTCGAGAACCGCGACGAGGTGGTCGCCCGGCTGGAGAGCCGGGGCGTGGTGCCCGGCTTCATCTACGACCCTCCGCTGGACGACTACCTGGAACTGGTGCCCGAGGGGCCGTCCTCGGAGATCGCCCGCTGGTGGACCGGCCACGTCCTGCCCGTCGACCCGCTCCGCGCCGCCCGGATGGCCGGCTTGCTGACCGAACTCGACGTCCGCCCCGCCCCCCGCCCGTTCACGGCCTCGCAACAGCCGGCCTGAGCAGGTCACGGGCCTCCTTTCTCGGAGGAGGCCCGCCATGTCGCCTGAGGTCTCCACGGCACGGGCTGCCGGCAGGGTGCCGAGGGCGGCTGCGCCTCCGACTCGTCCCGGCCCGGCACCGGCCCCCTCGACGTCCGGCCGAGCCCCGAACTCTCACCTGGCGCCTGCCAGGCTGCCCGCGCGCATTCCGGCCAGTTCGAGCACCAGCTCGAACCAGACCTTGTTGGCCCCCGCCTCCCTGACCAGGCCCCAGCGGTGGGCCAGCGCCTCCAGCAGGGGCAGGCCGCGGCCCCCCGTCGCGTCCGCCGAGGCGCGGCAGAGGCAGGGAGCCTCTGAGGAGCCCTCGTCCTGGACGCAGACCCGCACGCCGGTCGCCGAGTAGGCCACGGTGACCGTGAAAGCCCCGCCGTCCCCGGAGCGGGAGTGGATCACCGCGTTGGTGGCGATCTCACTGGTCAGCAGGACACAGTCGTCATGGAGGGGATGGTCTCGCCCCAGGGTCATCGAGACCAGGCGGCGGGCTCTGACCACCTGGTCCGGGGAACCCGCAAGGCGGAGAACCCATTCGCTGCCGTCGTACTCCGACGAGTCCATATGCCCCCTCCGATGCCGTTCCTGCCTTTGGGAAGACGCGGAGCTCGAAAGGGAAGATGTCTCGGAAAAGTAGGAATGCGATCACTTACCGGATAGACAGGTGGGGCTTGCCAGACGGGCCTTCCGCTGCATGCCCGCACCTGCCGTACCGTGCGGTTTCACCCGTCACATCCGGTGCCAGCGGGCCTCGAAGAAACAGTAGACCGCGAACAGCAGCAGGCCGATCGCGACGACCCCGAGCAGCCACGGACCGGCCGGGGTGTCGGCCAGCGAGCGCAGCGTCGAGTCGATGCCCTTGGCCTTGTCGGGGTCGTAGGTGATCGCGGCCTGGATGACGAAGACGCCGGCGACCGCGGCGATCACACCGCGGGCGAGGTAGCCGGCCATGCCGAGTTTCTCGGCCAGGTCACGCGCCTTCGGCGGCATCTCGCCGGTGCGCAGGTCCTGGAGGAACCTCTTCTTCCAGCCCTTGTGGATCCAGTAGGCCCCAAGGGCGATGACGCCCAGTCCGACCAGGCCCACGATGAACTGCCCGCCGGGCAGTTCCATCAGCTTGGCCGTGAGGTCCTTGGACTGACTGTCCGTCGAGCTTCCCGAGTCTCCGCGCAGCACGACCCCGAGCAGCGTGGCCACGATCAACCCGTAGACCACCGTGCGCGCCGCGGCCTCCACCCGGTCCTTGGTCTGGCCCCGGCCGATGACGGCCTCGGACAGCTGCCAGAGGACCAGGGCCGCGAAGCCGACGACCATGAGCCAGAGCAGCACCATGCCGAACGGCTGCTCCGCCACCGTCTCGATGGCCCCGGTCTTGTCGGCCTCCTTGCCACCGCTGCCACCGCCGAAGGCGATCTGCAGGGCGAGAAAACCGATCAGCCCGTAAAGGACCCCCCTGCAGGCCAAACCGACCCGCGCCAACCTGTCCAGCGTCTGACTGTTGGCCGCTCTGTGAGCGGCACCTGCCACCTGAGTCTGAGGGCTGTTCATGGCTATGCGCACTAACCCACGGAAGGCCGGGTAAACCTTACTACTCGGGCATTGCGTCCAGCCTGCGCAGGATGACGCCCTCGCGCAATGCCCACGGGCACACCTCCAGCTGGGCCACTCCGAACAGGTCCATGGTGGCGTCGGCGACGATGGCTCCGGCGGGCAGTTGCGGCGCCCGCCCCTCCGATACCCCGGGCAGCTCGGCCCTCTCCCCCGTGCTCATCCTGGCCAGCCGGTCGGTCCAGCCGACCAGGTCCGCGTGCCCGAGCACCCGGCGTACGTTCACCCCCTCGTGTGAGGGTGCCGCGCCGGCGATCCTCGCGAGCTGCCTGAACGTCTTGGACGTCGCCACCGCGTGATCCGCCTGGCCGTACCGCGACACCTTGCCCACCACCCGGGCGATCTCGGCCCGCACGTGCCTGCGCAGTGCCCGCACCTCGTCGGCCGGTGGCGGGTCGGCGGTGAAGTGGTCGCGGGTGAGACGGCCGGCCCCCAGCGGCAGCGACACCGCCACGTCGGGCTCCTCGTCGATCCCCGAGGCGATCTCCAGCGACCCGCCGCCGATGTCCAGCACGAGCAGCCGCCCGGAGGACCACCCGAACCAGCGGCGCACCGCCAGGAACGTCAACCTCGCCTCGTCCTGGCCGGACAGGACCTCGATGTCGACCTGCGTGGCGGCCTTGATCCCGGCGAGGACCTCCTCACCGTTCACCGACTCCCTGATCGCGGAGGTCGCGAAGGCCATGAGGTCCTCGACCCCCTTGTCCTCGGCGATCCGCAGCGCCTCCTCGACGAACTCCCGCAACCGCGTCGCGCCCTCCGCCGACAGGCGGTTGCCCTCGTCCATGTGCTCGGAGAGCCTCAGTTCCTCCTTGTGGGAGTACGCCGGTAGCGGCCGGGCCCCCCGATGTGCGTCCATCACCAGCAGATGGACCGTGTTGGAACCGATGTCGAGAACGCCCAGTCGCATGGGATGAAGCTACTACCGTTCGAAGTCCCGTTCGCCCGGGGTTCGTACGTGGATACTCACCGCGTATCCACCACCGTCGTAGGGTGCGCCGTCCCAAGTCGCCAGGCGCCGCAGCGGGGCGAGCCCCGAGGCCCGGCACCAGGCGTCGTAGTCGTCCAGGGTGACCGTGGCGGAGGTGAGCGGAAGGTGCGCGGCGTCCAGCCCGAACCCGCTCACCAGCAACCCGCCGGGCCGCAGCAGTGCCGCGAGCCCGGCGACGGTCCGCGCCTCGGTCCCGGGGGCCAGCAGGGGGATGACGTTGCCCGCGGCGACGACCATGTCGAAGCGCCCGCCCTGCCCACGCCGCTCGCCGGACACGGCCCGCTCCGCCGGCTCCGCGAACTCCGCGGAGCCGCCGAGATCACCGAGGTCGCCGAGGTCGCTGAGGTCGCTGAGGTCGGCCAGGATCCAGGGCAGCTCCGGTGCGGCCCGCCGGGCGACCTCCAGCATGGACGCGTCGAGGTCGACGCCCACGCAGTCGTATCCCAGCTCCGCCAGCCGGATCGCCACCCGCCCGGTCCCGCACCCGGCGTCCAGCACCCGCGCGCCCGGCGGCAGCAGCCCCGCGCATAACCGTGCCTCACCGTGCGTGTCCGCCCCCGACTCGGCCAGCCTGGCGAACCTCGCCGCGTACCGCTCCCCGGCGTCGTCTCCCGCGATGTCCGCCCAGCGGCTTCTCTGTTCCATCGGACCAGGGTCCCATCCCCGGCAGGAGCCGCTCACAGCGGCCGGGCCGGGCATGGGCCCGCGACGGCGTTCGCGGACACCACCGCACGCCACCTGTCCATAGGGCTGTCCGGATGCGGCCACTATAAGAAACAGATCTTGTCAATATGGGCAATTATTGCGAATACTTGCGATTTGCTCTTATTCGCGAGAGAGGTCGGTAATGAAGCACGTTATTGTTCACAAACCTGGCACCGTCACACTCAGTGGCACCGCAAGCGCCAAGCATGTCGGCTGAGAGGAATCGCAGCACCGGCGTCCAGCAGTGGGCGCCGGCCCCCCAGCACGCCATAGCCATATATCATCGAATATCATCTAAATCGACTTAGAGGAGTCCGGTGAGTCGGGGAGCCCAACCGCCAGAAAACCCGTCTCTTCCCGTGTCGCCGCTCGTGGTGGACGCCGACCGGCACCTGCGCGGTCCTTACACCGCGGGGGGCGCGCTCGTCGCCGCCCTGGTGCCCACGGCCCGGCCCGAGCTTGTCGCCCGCTACGACATCGAGCTGCGCGCGGCGGCCCCCGACCTGCAGGACCTGGTTCCCGACCGGCGCCTCTCCGTGGCCGCGAGCCTGCCCAGCGCGGAGCGGATCCTGGTGCACGCGCCGCGGCGCACGCTGCGCCTGGCCAACGGCCTGGCCGAGTTCGTCCGCGAGCACCTGGCCGAAACCGGCCCGCGGACGCTGGTCGTCGAGAACGTCGACCGGGCCGACCCCACCGACCTCGAACTCCTGACGGTGCTGCGGCGCCGTGTCCCGGCGGAGTCGCTGACCGTGGTGACCCGCCGGGGGACCACCGTCGAGGATCCGCTCGGTGAGGAGGAGCACCGCGCCCTCGCCGACAGGCTGGAGCGGGAGGGGACGATCGGCGCGCGGCTTGGAGCGGTCCCCTACCACCGCGAGCGCGGCGGCGACACGGCGAAGGCGGTGGAGGCGTTCCTGTTCGCGGTGCAGTGGTGCCTGGACGCGGGCTGCCATGACGCCGTGGTGGATCTCGGCAGGCGTGCCCTGCGCCTCGCCGATCCCGAAGGCGACAGCGGGACCTGGTGGCGGCTCCTGCACAGCACCGCGACCGCGCTGGCCGCGCTGGGCAGGGAGGACGAGTCCGAGGACCTGTTCGACCTGGCCAGGCGAGAGAGCGTCTCCCCCGCCGTGCACGCCTCGGTCGCCTACGCCACCGGAATGCTGAAGGTACGCCACCACGACCAGGCCCGGCGTGACCCGGACGCCGCGCTCGCGCTGGTCAACCAGGCGATCGCCATCTCCTCGCTGCTGCCCGACCCGCGCGAGCGGGCGTTCAAGCTGGGGTTCGACCTCAACGGCCGGGCACTGGTGGAGGTACGGCGAGGCCGCCCGGCCAAGGCACTGGAGCTGGTCTCCGAGGCCGTCGCCCTGGCCGACCGCGACCTGCGTCCCGGCGAGCACCCGATACACCGGCTGGTGCTGCTGGCCAACAGGGCGCAGCTCACCGTGATGCTGGGCCACCCCGAGGAGGCGCTGGAGGACCTGGACGCGGTGATCGCAGCCGACCCCGGTTACCCCGACTACTACATCGACCGGGGCAACCTGCTGCACCGGCTGGGCCGGATGGACGCGGCGATCGACGACTACGAGACGGCCATGCGGGTCGGCCCGCCCTTCCCCGAGCCCTACTACAACCGGGCCGAGATCCGCTTCTCCCGGGGGGACCACCGGGGTGCGCTCAGCGACCTGGACCACGCGCTGGAACTGGACCCGGAGTTCGTGGACGGCCTGGCCAACCGGGCCGGGCTGCTGGCCGCCCTCGGTGAGTACGGCAAGGCCCGGGTGGACGCGGAGACCGGGCTCGCCATCGATCCGGCCAACCCCTACCTGCTGTGCGCGCTGGGTCAGGTGGAGACGGCGGAGGGGCGCTACGACAGGGCGCGTACCGCCTTCGACAGGGCGCTGGAGCTCGCCCCCTCGCTGGCGGCCGCCTGGGCGAACCGAGGACTGCTGGCGTTCGAGACCGGTGACCCCGAGGGCGCCGTCGCGGACTTCACCCGGGCCCTCGAGCCCGGAGCGGACCCCGCGCTGCTGTTCAACCGGGCGATGGCACTGCGCGCCGCCGGGCGGGAGACGGAGGCGGTCGCCGACCTCACCCGGGCGCTGGAACTGGCACCGGACGACGAGGACATCAGACGCGAACTCAAGTCCTGACCTCGCAGTCCCGGCCCCACCGGACCGCCGCCCGCGGCCACGGTGACGAAGGCTGCCGGAAAACGCCCGGATTCGACGAAGGGGGGGGCGGAAAACAAGGCCGGGAGATGGAATCCCCGTCGCGGAAATCTCATTATCGGATTACGCGTTACCGGCACGGCGACGCGTTTTCACCACCGCGAACCCCCGTGTCCCAGGAGTGGGTAGGGATGATTTCCCGATGCGCGATCACAGCGCGCCACTTTGCCGAGCGGCCCGTACGAGAACGCCGCGAGTGCCACCGGACGGACCGGGTCAGCGAAGCGCGCCGCCGAGATAGCGCTCGGCCAGCTCACAGGCGCCCTCGGTGTAACCGGAGCCCAGCTCGACGGCGATGTCCGCGCCGGTATGGGTACCGATCCAGGCGACCAGCAGCAGGCGGCGGAACATGACGAACGTCCAGATCTCCGCCTCGTCCTCGGCCGGAAGGTCCAGGACGGTCCGGTAACCCCGCACCCACGCGTCGACCAGTTCGGGGACCTCGGGGAGGTGCTCGATGAAGCTGACCGCCGCGGCCAGGTCGTAGAGGTGCCAGCCGAAGCCGCAGTCGTCGAAGTCGATGACGCTGGGTGGTCCCTCGCCCGCCACGAGCAGGTTGGCGGAACGCAGGTCGGCGTGGACCAGGCCGTAGCGCTCCGGCCCCCGGCCGAAGCGGTGGAGCCGCTCGCGCAGCTCCTTGTCCAGCCGCCCCAGCACGGCCCGCGCCTCGGCCTCCATGCCAAGGCCGTCCTGCCAGCGGCCCCATCGCGCCCCGGCGCCGAGGGCCGCCTCGTAGTCCCAGTGGAAGCGGGTGAACCACTCGGGCCGAGACCAGCGGCGCGCGTGCCGGTGCATCCGCGCCGTGAGCGCGCCGAGCCGTTCGAACCCGGGCACCGGGTTCTCCAGGGACGGCTCGGCACCGGGCAGCAGCTCGAACATGACGCACTCGCGGGGCTCGGCGCCGGGGACGGTCAGCACCCGGGAGCCGTCGGGGGCCTGGAGCACCCGGGGGGTGCGGATCCCCTCCTGCTCGCGGAGCGCCTCCAGCCAGGCCAGCTCGGACAGGATCGCCGGGATGGAGTGGTAGCCGAGGCGGTGCACCCGCAGGATGGAGCGCCTCCCCGTGACCGGGTCGTCCACCCGGTAGGTGGCGTTCTCCGACACGTTGATCAGCGTGACCTCGGCGTCGGGCAGTCCGTGGATCCGCGCCGCCGCGCGGGCCACGTCATGCGCGCGGGCCAGCACGCCGCTCCCGGCGGACAGGTCGTGGGCCCGCATCGGTTCCTCCAGCTCGGTCGCACAGGGCGCCAGATCCTATCCGAGATCCGACATCGCCTGCCCGGCTTCGCGGTCCAGGTCTCTCCGGCGATCCGCCTCGGACCGGTCCTGGTCACGTACGGCGCGACCCGCCGAGGGCTCGGGCCCGGGAAACCTGATGCGGATCTTGGACTGCCGGTGCGGGAGCAGTTCCCAGTCCTCCATGAGAGTCGCCTGCAGGCCGTATCCGGAGGCCAGGTCGAGCAGGGTCTCGGCGCGGTAGTAGAAGTCCTCGCCCAGGACCTGGTGCTCCCTGCCCTCGGTGCGGTCGAAGGTGAAGTCGAACCAGCCTCCCGGCTTCACGACCCGGCCGATGTGCCGGAAGCACTCCTCGATCACCGGCAGCGGGGAGTGGGAGAAGACACTGTGGGCGTGCACGACGTCGAACATCTCACTGGGCAGGGCGGCGAAGCGCAGATCTCCGACCAGCATGAGGTGGGGGAGTTTCTCCCGCAGGTCGTAGGAGACCAGGGTCTCCTGGGCGGCGATCAGGATGTCCGGGGAGATGTCGAGACCGTAGTAGTTTCCGGCGTCGAGGTAACCGATGAACAGGCGCCCGGCCCGCAGGTTGCCACAGCCGATCTCCAGCATGCGGTGCCCGGGTTCCAGCCCGTGCCGCACCAGGTAGTCGAACTGCATCTTTCCCAGGACCGTCCAGCGCCGGTAGGACTTGCTGCCCACGGCCGCGTGGGGGCTGCGCGCGGTGTCGGACCTCATGATGGCCCGGTAGTAGGAGACATGGTCACGGGTGCTCAGGCGCAGCCACATGTTCCTGCTCAGCCGGCTCAGGTGCCTGGGGACTCGCCCCGGATGGTCGAGGGCGTATTTGAGCTGGTGAACGATGTTCGCACGGTTATGACTGCGCATGCCTCTCCCCACGTCGAGACGGCACCTCAACGATTCCGCCAGTGACGAGATCGTAGCTTGGAGTAAGATAAACATCACTCTTGGTAAGAGTCATCGGAATGTCGCCGCGTGTGATCCTCTCCGCACCGGGCGACATTCCCGGCTCACCCCGGTCCTCCGAAGAGCGCACATGAGCGTCGGATCGTTGTGGCACCTCGCATCCCCCGACCGTCCGCGCCGAAGGTTTTCGAAACATTGAGGAGTCCGGTGAACCTGGAACTCGCGCTGCGCATGTGTGAGGCCGCGGTGCGGCAGGCCGTGCGGGAGGGAGCGCTCATCTCGGTCGCGGTAGTCGACACGGGCGGACACCTGGTGGCGTTCCAGCGGATGGACGGCGCACGGATCTCCGGCCCCGTCCTCGCCCCCGGCAAGGCCCACACCGCGGTGGCCCACCACATGCCGACCGCCGACCTCGCGCCGCTGGTCCTGCCGGGAGGTGAACTGCACGGCCTGGCCGGCGACCGGTACGTGTGCTTCGGCGGCGGCATCCCGCTCGGAGAGCCCGGCGACGGCCGCGGGGTGGTGGGCGCGGTCGGCGTCAGCGGCGGCACCGTCGGCCAGGACGTGGCATGCGCCGAGGCCGCCGCCGCCCTCTGGGAAGGGGCATAGCGGGATATATCAGGAAAAGGCGGGCTGGCCGAAGTTCCCGCTCCCACGAAACGGGGGCACGGCGTGTTACCCCCGGTGCGCGCGGGGCAGTGAGGGCTTGCCCCGGACAGTGATCGTCCGGGGACCGACCCTTTGGAGGATTCTCGTGGACGTTCTCGTGCTGCTCGCCCTGATCTGCTTCCTGGCCGCCACGATCTGGTCCGCCATCAGCCGCTCCTGGGCGATCGCGCTGCTCTCGGCGGGAGCGTTCCTGCTCACGCTGTCGGAGACCTCCCTCATCAGCGGCTAGTGCTCCCGCCCCCGAGATCGGCCGGGAGATCCCCGCCGGGTGTCAGCACCGGAGTGTCAGGAACCGGCCGCGGAAAGGCTCCGGTCGATCTCGGCACGGGTGGGCATCGAACTGCTGGCGCCCGCGCGCTGGACGGACAGGCCCGCCGCCGCGGTGGCGAAGCGGACGGCCTGGTCGGCGGGCTGCTTCTCGACGTGGGCCACGGCGAGGGCCCCCACGAAGGTGTCGCCCGCGGCCGTGGTGTCCACCGCGTTCACCCTGGGTGCCTCGACCCACACGGCGGCCCCGTCGGCAGAGGAGGTGAGCGCGCCGCGCGCCCCCAGGGTGACGATCACCCATCCGACCGTGCCCCTCAGTTCCTTCAGGGCGCGCTCGTGGTCCGCCTGGCCGGTGATCGCGACGGCCTCGTGCTCGTTGGCCACCAGGATGTCCACGGCCTCCAGCAGCTCCGCGGGCAGGGGCTGGACGGGGGCGGGGGTGAGGACCACCGTGGTCCCCGCGGCACGGGCGGCCCTGGCGGCGGCGGTGACCGCCTCGATGGGAAGCTCCAACTGGAGCAGGAGCACGTCGGAGCGGGAGATGACCTCGATCTCGGCCTCGGTGGGGGCGGTCACGGCCCCGTTGGCACCGGGCACCACGATGATCGAGTTGCCGCCGCCGCCGTCCACCACGATCTGGGCGATGCCCGAGGGCCCGGGGACCGTGCGCAGGTTCGTCACGTCGACGCCCGCCTCGGCGAGCGTCCCGCGCATCTCGGTCCCGAAGTCGTCGTCGCCCACCGCCCCGAGGAAGGCCACCCTGGCCCCCGCCCGCGCGGCGGCGATGGCCTGGTTGGCGCCCTTGCCGCCGGGAACCGTGCTGAAGGCGCGGCCGGTCACGGTCTCGCCGAGCGCGGGTGCGGCATCGACATAGGCCACCAGGTCCATGTTGACACTGCCGAACACCGAGATCATGATTCCTCCACCCCCAGGGCCAGCGTACGGCGGGCCAGTTCGTCCAGGCCGATGCCGTCGAATCCGCTGATGCTACTGGACAGCCGATTCTGCAACGCCCACCCCTCCGGGATCCGCGACGCGCCGCGCAGCGCGCCGACGATCGAGCCCACGGTCGCCCCCGCCGAGTCGGTGTCCCAGCCGCCAGCCACGGCGCCGGCGATCGAGGCGGTGAAGTCACCCCGGCCGTGGACCAGGGCCGCCGTGATCAGTGCGGCATTGTTGACCGTGTGAACCCAGTGCAGCTCCCCGTGGCGTGCGTGGAGCCGGTCGACGACCCGTTCGAAGTCCGGCTCCCGGCGCGCGTCCTCGGCGGCCTGCCGTACGGCGGCGGCCAGGCGGGAGTCCGGCGGGATCACGGCGAGACCGGCGGCGACCACCTCCTCGGTGGAGGAGGCGGTCAGCGCCGTGGCGCACATCGCCGCCACGAACATGGAGCCGTAGATCCCGTTGGCGGTGTGGCTGAGCCGCGCGTCGCGCCAGGCGAACTCCGCGGCCGTGGCCGGATCGCCGGGATTGACCCAGCCGTAGACGTCGGCCCTGATCAGCGCACCGATCCACTCCCGGAACGGGTTGCGGAAGGTCGCCGTGCTGAGAGCCCGCGGGTCGTCTGAGGTGGGCGGTTCCAGGCCGGCCAGCAGGTTGCGGTAGGCGGCGCGCTCGGCGGTGAAGACCCGGCCGCCGGGTAGCTCGTCCAGCCAGAGCCGCGCGACGTCGTCGGTGCCGAATCCCCGGCCGTGCCGCTCCAGCAGGGCCAGGGCGAGCAGCGCGAAGTTGAGGTCGTCGTCCTCGGGAACGCCGTCGATGTTCTCGGCGAGGCTGTTGACGGCGCTGCGACGGTTCCACGGCCAGCGCCGGCCGATCTCGGCGGGAAGCCCCCTGGCGGTGAACCATCCCCGGATCGGCCAGTTCCCTGTCGCCTCGGCGATCGCCCTGATCCCCTCCCGGGGGATCTTCTCCACCGGCTTGCCCAGCACGCAGCCCGCCGCCCGGCCGAGCCACGCGCCGAGCATCCGGTCCATGTCCTGTGTGCCCGAGGTGGCCGTGCCCCTTTGTGACGGCCACCTCGGGCAGGCTGTGACGATCTCGGCCAGGGTGGAGGGCTCGGCGAGCGGGGACGGGATCGCGGCCAGCTCGTCGAGCAGGTCCTCGGCCAGGCGGCGCAGCCGTACCGGAGGGGCCTCTGGCGAGGCTCCCACCCGGGCCAGGGCGCTGTGTCCTCCCGCGGCCTGCCAGCGCGCGGCGATCTCCGTCACCTCGCGGCCGTCCTCGGCGGCCTGGCGCAGCTCGTGGCCGACCAGATCCTCCGGCTGCACCCAGGTCAGCCTGATCATCCGGCGTCCCCGGCGAGGGCGGCGAAGGCGGACTCGTGGGCGCGGCGGCGTGCCAGGTCCGCGCCGTGGATGCGGCGGGCGACGCGGGCCAGGCTCAGGCCGGGGGTGAGGAGGTCGGTGCGGCTGGCTGCGGAGATCTGCTCCACCCAGTCGGCCGGGACGGCTCCGCGCCCGCCCAGGGCTCCGGCGACGGCGCCGCCCATGGAGGCGATGGAGTCGGCGTCGCGGCCGTAGTTGACGCCGCCGAGGACGGTGTCACGGTAGTCGCCCTTGGCGATCAGCAGGAAGGCCAGGGCGAGCGGGAGTTCCTCGATGCTGTGCAGGCGGCTCGGGCGGCGGGCGCCGAGACCCTGGTCACGGTAGGTGTCGGCGACCGTGTCGTAGGGCTTCATGGCGGCGCGCAACCTCTCGAAGGAGCCGTCCCAGTGGCCGAGGTCGCGGGCCGCCGAACACACCGCGTCGATGGCCGCCCTGGTACCGTCCCGCGCCAGCCGCAGACAGGCGGCGACCACCGAGTCGGGTGTCGCGCCCGGGCGCATGGCCTCGGCCACCGCGGCGGCGAGCACCCCGGCCGCCTCCCGTCCGTAACTGGACTGGTGGGCGCCGGCAAGCTCGATCGCCTCGGCGTAGGCGGTGTCGGGGTCGGCGGCGTTCACCACGCCGACCGGTGCCATGTACATCGCGGCACCGCAGTTGACGATGTTGCCCACGCCTGCCTCACGCGGGTCCGCATGACCGTGGTGCAGCCGCAGCACCAGCCACTTCTCCGCCAGGAAGACCCGCTGCAGTAGCAGCGCCTCGGCCTCCAGTTCCGGGATCCAGCGCTTCTCCCCCATCATCTCCGGTACCAGGTGCTCGGCCGCCGCGTAGGCGTCCAGGTGTCCCCCGACCCGCTCGTAGACCCGGATCAGCGCGTGGGTCATCAGGGTGTCGTCGGTGATGTGGCCGTCGCCCTTGTGGTAGGGCGCGATGGGGCGGGCGTTCCGCCAGTCCTCGAAGTACGGCGGGACCAGGCCCTCGACGTACCCGCCGTAACGCTCGTGGATCTGTTCGGGCGTCCAGCCCTCGGTGGCGCCGCCGAGGGCGTCGCCGACCGCGGCACCCGCCACGCATCCCACGGCCTTGTCCTCGAGCATGCCCCTGCCCGCTGTACTCATCCGATTCGTCCCCTCACGATGTCCAGTAGGTCGATTCCCGCCAGTTCGGGTAGGCAGCAACCCGTAAGGGTGGTGCTCCATCCCCGCGGCAGCGCACCATGGCCGGTGAAGGCGCCGGTCAGCGCACCGGTCAGCGCGGGCGCGGAGTCCGCCACGGCGGCCAGGCAGGCGGCGGCCGGTACGGCGGTGCGTATCGAGCCGCCGGAGACCTCCGCCAGTGCGAGGGCCACCGGCAGCGTCTCGGCGGCGGCCACCCCGTAGCTGTAGACGTGGTCGAACAGCGCCGCGTCCAGCGCGGGCACCGCCGTGAACGGATCGCCCGCCTCGCGGGCGACCGCGAGCGCGATACGGGTCGCGCGGCCGATGACGGTGTCATCGGGAAGCGCCTCCAACGCGGCCCGCACGGCGTCGCCCATCGGACCGCCGTCCACCAGGACGCCGATCGCCCTGGCCATGGCGACGGCTCCGAGCACGCCGTCACCGGCGTTGGTGACCTGGGCGTCGGCCGTGGGGTCCAGCCCGACGGCCCCGAAGGCGACCGCCCGCACGGTCGCGGCGTCGTCGAAGAAGTGCGGGTTGTCGTGCCCGCTGGCGGGAGGGCCGAGACCGCGCGCGAGGTTGTCCAGCGCGGTCCGCACCGAGATCCGCGCCCTGACGTCGTCCCTGCCGGTCAGTCCGGCGAACGCCTCCGCGCGGTCCTCGTCGATGGTGAGCACGGTCCAGGCGAGCCATTCGGCGTCGTCGGACGGTCCCATCGCCAGCGGCGCGACCGGCTGGTTGAGCGCGAACGGCACCGGCAGGGTGGTCACCCGATGCTCCTCGGCGAAGGCGTCGAGCTCGCGGTGGAGGCGTCTGCTCCACGGTGCGTGCACCCCCGCCCTGTGCCGCGACGACGGCCAGCCCGCCGCGTCGCCCGCCGCCAGACCGGCGAACGCCCCCAGGATCCTGTCCCCCGACGTCATCGCCCTACGTCCCTTCCACGAGTCGGTCGGCCACGTCGAGCACGTGCCGTCCCGCGGTCACCGGCAGGCATCGCCCCTCGACCGGGCCGATCTGCCGTGCCCACCGCTCGGGCACCGCCGCCTCGCCGCGTCCCGCCCCGGCGAGGGCGCCGGCGATGGCCGCGGTGGTGTCGGCGTCCCGTCCCAGGTTCGCCGCGATCACCACGGACTCCTCGACCTCTCCCCCGCCCATCAGGTAGGCGGCGAAGGCGAGGGCGACGGCTTCGGGAGCCAGATCCGTCCACGGGTAGTGCCGGACCACGACCGCCTCGTGCAGCCGCCCGGCGACGTCGCCGGCTCCGGGGCCGAGGGCCTCGCGGGCGCGGTTGACGCTGCGGGCGGTCCACGAGTCCTCGGGGATCACGCCGAGACCGGCCGTGACCGCCTCGTCCGGGGAGGCGCCCGCCATCGCGGCGGCCACCGCCCCGGCGACCGCACGGCCGCCGAGGATGCCCTCCCCCGAGTTGCTCACGCTGCCGTCGACCTCCACCAGACGGGCGGCCTCGCCGGGGTCACCCGCGGCGAAGATCCCGTACGGTGCGGCGCGCATGGCCAGGCCGTCCGACCAGCCGTGGCGGTGCCACTGGCCGGTCAGCGGTGGCCGGAGTCCCCGCCGGAGTGCCTGGACGGCACCGAGCTCGGAGAAGCCCGCGCCCTTCATCGGCCCGTCGATCAGCGGGATGATCTCCTGGTGGTAGGCCTGGACGACGTCCTGGGAGGTCAGCGCGTGCCCGTGCCGGATGAGCAGGGAGGCCGCGAAGATGGTGTACTCGGTGTCGTCGGTGCCGCCGCCGTCGATCTCGGTCAGCCTCCCCCAGCGGGCGGCGATCTGTTCGGGCGAGAGGTTCTCCGCCGGGCGCCCGAGGGCGTCGCCGGCCGCGAGGCCGAGCAGACATCCCCGGGCGCGCCCCCGATGTGTCAACGTCACTGGTTGTACCGCTCCAGCACCTTGTTGCCCTCGTCGACCAGCTTCTTCGCCACCTCGTCAATGGTGATCTTGTTGGCGAAGTACTGCTGCAGGGTCGGCGTGGCCACCTTGCTCTTCCACTCGTCGAAACCGTTGACCTTCAGGAACGGCGCGACCACGAGGTTCTTGGCCGATGCGGTCGCCACGTTCCAGCCGTTCTCCTCGGCCGTCATGGCGGGATCGCCCGCGGCCTTGACGGAGGTCGGCAGCAGCCAGTCGCCCTTGGCGAGCTTGACCTGGTTGGAACCGTTGAGGAAGAAGGAGACGAACTTCAGCGACTGCTCGGGATACTTGCTGTCCGCGGCGACCGACAGCGTCTGCGAGACGGCCCCCTGCTCGGAGCCGACGCCCTTCAGCGGCGGGAGGGTGATCCACTCGAAGCCGTCCGGCGCCTGCTCCACGACCTGCTGGCGCAGGTAGACGCCGGCGGGCAGCATCGCGTACTTGCCGGCGTAGAAACCGGGCAGCGGATCGGCCGAGCCCATGCCGAGCGCGGACGGGTCGGCGGACCTGTCCTTGTAGAGCTGGTCGTGGATGCGCTGGAGCACCTCCCGCTCCTCGGCGCCGACCTTGACCGTCGTCTTGCCGCCGGCGTCGGTCTGGAAGAAGGTGCCGCCGAAGTTCAGGGCGAGGTTGAGCACCTTGTTGACCGGCGACTTCATCGGCCAGGCGACGCCGTAGGTGTCGCCCTTGGTGAGTTTCTTGGAGATCTCGGCGAACTCGTCCCACGTCCACGGATCGTCCGAGGTCGGCATCCGCACGCCCGCCGCCTCGAGCAGCTTCTTGTTGGCGATGGTGACCTGCGACTCCTGCAGGAACGGCACACCGTACACGCCCTGGCCGCCCTTGCCGTCACCGAAGGTGACGGTGTCCCAGGCGGGCTGCGGGATGTCGCTCTTCAGCTCGGCCGGGATCTTGTCCTTGATGTCCATCAGGTAGCCGCGGCTGGCGAATCCGGACAGGGCCGGGGAGTCGTCGTGGATGACGTCCGGCGGGTCACCGGCCTCGAAGGAGGTGACGAGCTGGTCGTTGACGTTGTCCCAGCTTCCCTGGATGTACTCGACCTGGATCTTGGGGTTGGCTTTGTTCCACTCGGCGACCAGCTCCTTGTTCGCGGCGATCGACTCCTTCTGCCAGGCGAGGCTCTGGAACTTGATCGTCACCGGCTCGTCGGGGGCGGCCGCGGGCGGTTCCGAGGCGCATCCGGCGACGAGCACGAGGAGGCCTGCGGCCAGCGCGGTCCTCATACGCATACGAGTTCTCCTATCGGGGGGGTGAGGTTATCCCTTGACGGCGCCGGCCATGAGGCCGGACTTCAACCGCCGCTGGATGAGTGCGAAGAACAGCAGGCTCGGGATCGTCGCCAGGAGTGAGGCGGCCGCCAGCGGCCCGAGCCGCACGACGCCCTCGGCGCCGGTGAACTTCACCAGCGTCAGCGGCAGGGTCGCCACATCCGGATCCTTAAGGACGATCAGGGCGAACAGGAACTCGTTCCAGGAGGAGATGAACGAGAACAGCAGGGTCGCGACCACTCCCGGGGCCAGCAGCGGGGCGACGACGCTCACCAGCGAGCGCACCCGCCCGGCCCCGTCCATCGCGGCGGCCTCCTCCAGCTCACGCGGTACGGCGCGCACGTAGCCCTGGAGCATCCACAGCGCGAACGGCAGCGTGAAGGTGACGTGCACGACGGTCAGCCCCGGCAACGTGTTCGCCAGGTCCAGCCCGCGCAGCACCATGAACAGCGGGATGATGATCAGGATGAACGGGAAAACCTGGCTGACCAGCACCCATCCGATCGCGATCCGGTTGACCAGCGAGCGGTGGCGGGCCAGCGCGTAGGCGGCGGGCAGCGCCAGGACCACGGTGAGCACCGAGCTGGCCGCCGCGACCACGAGGCTGCGCACGCCGCTGCCGACCAGGTCCTGCTCGCCGAAGGCGTCGGTGAAGTTGGCCGACGTCGGCGCGCGCGGGATCCACGTCGGGTGCAGGCTGGCCAGCTCCTGCGGCGTCTTCAACGCCGTGGACAGCAGCCAGACCAGGGGGAACGCCAGGAAGACGAGGTAACCGGCCAGGGCCAGATAACGCAGTGACCTGCCCATGTCAGCTCGCCTCCCGCATCTGCCGCCAGAGGTAGGCGCCGAGCACGGCCAGCACGACGATCACGATCGCCACACCCAGGGTGGCCGCGTAACCGAAGAAGCCGTAGCGAAAGGCCTCCTCGTAGGCGAAGAGCATGGGCAGGCGCGTCTGCCCGCCGGGACCGCCCTGGGTGAGGACGTAGATCAGCCCGAACTGGTTGATGTTCCAGACGAAGTCAAGCGAGGTGATGGCCACGATGACCGGGCGGAGCTGGGGCAGGGTGATGCTCCAGAACTTTCGCCAGACCCCCGCGCCGTCCACCTCGACGGCCTCGTACAACTCCTTGGGAACGCCCTGCAGCCCGGCCAGCAGCACCACCGTGGTCTGCGGCATACCGGTCCAGATCCCGACGACGATCACCGCGGGCAGCGCGACGGAGAAGTCGTTGAGCCAGTCGATCTCGGTGCCCAGCATGCCGTTGAGGATTCCGGCGTCCGGGTGGTAGACCAGTCGCCACATCAGCCCGACGACCACGGGCGGCATCGCCCACGGCACCAGTGCCAGCACCCGGGCGAACCCCCGGAACCGCAGATCCTGGTTGAGCAGCAGGGCCAGCCCCAGCGAGGCCAGGAACTGCAGCACCGTCACCGAGACCGCCCAGATCATCCCGATCCGGAACGACGCCCAGAAGTCCCCGTCGGAGAGCAGGTCCCCGAAGTTCGACAGCCCGACGAACGAGGTGACCGAGTTGCGCCCTGAGCGCGCGTCGGTGAACGCCAGGAAGATCCCGTAAAGCAACGGCCCCACGCTGAACACCAGCACGGGCACCAGCGCGGGCAGCATCAGCAGCAGCGCCTCACGCCCCTGCCGCCCGCCTCTCCGGGGTTTCCTCGGGCCCGCCGTCCTGACCGCCCGGTCCGCGGTGAGGGTCATGGCGTCTCCTCTCCTGCGGTCGAGGCCCTGACCACCAGGCGGGGCGGCACGGTGACCACCCTGGGTTCCCGCTCGCCGTTGCCCAGCCGGTCCAGAAGCAGTTCCGCCGCCGCCCTGCCCCGCTCGGCCGAGCCCAGGGAGACGCTGGTCAGGGCGGGCCAGGCGGCCGCGGCCATGTCGATGTCGTCCATGCCGGCCACCGCCACGTCCTCGGGCACCCGGCGGCCGGCCCGGCGCAGGACCTCCAGGGCGCCGAGCGCGATCAGATCGTTGGCGCACATGATCGCGTCCAGGTCGGGCGCCCTGGCCAGCAGCCGGCTCACTGCGGCCGCCCCCTCGGCGCGGTAGAAGTCACCGATCTCCACCAGGTTCTCGTCATATGGCAGGCCGAGGGCGGTGAGCGCCTCGGCGTAGGCGGTGGACCGGGCCGAACCGGGGACCGTGTCCAGCGGGCCGTTGACGAACCCGATCCGGCGGCGTCCCAGGGAGTGAAGGTGGTCCAGCGCCAGCCGTACACCGGTGCGGGAGTCGGCGCGGATGTTGTCCACCCGCGTGCCGTCCGGTACCGAGCCGATGATGACCACGGGGGCGCGGGCCGCCTCGACGGCCTTCAGGTGCGCCTCGCTCACCCTGAGCGGGATCATGATCAGCCCGTCCACGTAGCGCTCGCCGAGGCCGCGGAGCACGTCGATCTCGTCGGCGACGTCCGCGTCCGTGGAGTGCAGCACGAGACGGTATCCGGCGGCCTTCAGCACCGGCTGGATCTCGCGGATCATCGCCAGGTAGACCGGGTTGCCGATGTCGGCCATCGCGAAGGCCACCTGGTTGGTCCGGCGTGACTTAAGCGACCGGGCCACCGAGTTGGGGACGTACCCCAGCTCCTCAGCCGCACTGAGCACCCGGCGCACGGTGTTCTCGCGGGTCGGCAAACCGTTGAGGACGCGGGAGACAGAGGCGATCGAGACGCCCGCCCGTTCCGCGATCGTGGTGATCGTCGGCCCGTCGCTCACAGGGACCATGCCTTTCTGTAAACGTTTACCATGATCTTGAGGCTTACTGAAAACGTTTACGGGGTTAGAGGCATGTAACTCGCACGTAATAGAGATCGTCAAGTCACGATCAAATAACAGCAGGCGCGGCGAGTGGCGCCCCGACCGGTGGCGAGGGCCGTCAGGAACGCAGGTAGGCCAGGACCGCCAGGACGCGGCGGTGCTGGTCGCCGTCCTCGGCGTACAGGCCGAGCTTGGCGAAGATGCTGCGGATGTGCTTCTCCACGGCCCCGTCGCTGATCACCAGCTGACGGCCGATGGCGGGGTTGGATCTGCCCTCGGCCATCAGGCCGAGCACCTCGCGCTCGCGCGGGGTGAGCTGGGCGAGGGGGTCGTCACGGCGGCGCCGCACCATCAGCTGTGCCACCACCTGGGGGTCGAAGACCGTGCCGCCGGCCGCGACGGTGCGCAGGCCCGCCATGAAGTCGTCCACGTCCACGACGCGGTCCTTGAGCAGGTATCCCACCGCGCCCCTGGCGTCGGCGAGCAGGTCGTCGGCATAGGAGACCTCCACGTACTGGGACAGGATCAGCACCGGCGCCCCGGGCACCTTCCGGCGCGCCTCGACGGCCGCCCGCAGCCCCTCGTCCGTGAAGCCGGGCGGCATCCGCACGTCCACCACCGAGACGTCGGGCCGGTGCTCGGCGACGGCGGCCACCAGCCGGTCACCGTCCCCCACCGCGGCGACCACCTGGCAGCCGAACTCCTCCAGGAGCCTGATCAGGCCCTCCCTGATGAGCACCGCATCGTCGGCCACGACTACCCGCACGGAACCTCCGCCACTATGACCGTCGGCCCTCCGACGGGTGAATCGACAGCCAGCTCGCCGTCGACCGCCTTCAGGCGGTCACCGAGACCGGACAGGCCATGCCCCTTGGCGACATGTGCGCCGCCGACCCCATCATCCCCGATTGTCAGCATCAGGAAGTCACCCGTCCTGGTCAGCGTCACGGTGCAGATCGTGGCGTGGCTGTGCTTGGCGACGTTGGTGAGGCACTCCGCGACGACGAAGTAGACGCTGTTCTCCACGGCGGCGGGGAACCGCCCCTCCACCTGGACGTCCAGCTCGACGGGGACGGTGCAGCGCCCGGCGAGCGCGGCGAGCGCGGGAGCCAGGCCGCGGTCGCTGAGGACCGGAGGGGCGATGCCGCGAGAGAGGGCACGCAGCTCGTCCAGCGTCTCGCGGGTGGAGGTGATGGCCTGGCCGAGCATCTGCTCGACCCCCGCCGGGTCGCGCCTGAGCTGGCGCTGTGCCCGTGACAGGTCCATGGCCAGGGAGACCAGGCGCTGCTGCGGCCCGTCATGGATGTCGCGCTCCAGCCGGCGCAGCGCGTTGGCCTCGGCCGACACCGCGGCGGCCCGGCCCTCGGCCAGGTCGTCGATGCGATCGTGCAGCTCGGCCACCCCGGTCAGCAGGGCCCTGCCGAGCCCGGCCTGGATGAGCGCGGCGCTCCGCACGACCGGCGAGAGGGTGATCGCGAACAGCACGCCGATGACCGTGTTGATCACCACCTCGACCCAGAGGCTGTTCCCCAGGCCGAGGAGCGGGCCGAGCCCGCCGTCGTTGCCGGGGATGGCGTAGACGATCCACCCGTAGAGCGGGTAGGTGAGGCCGAGGATCGTCCCGGCCCACCAGACCACCGCGAAGACGAAGGTCACGATGGAGATCGGGAAGGCCACGATGCCGTAGAGCAGGTCGAGCCAGGACTGGCCGTTGGTGAGCGGATTGATCATCTTGCGGAACCATCCGGCGCCCTGCGGGGCGGGCCGGTACCTCGGCCTGGCGACGGGGCGGCCGAGCACCTCGGGCAGCCAGCGCCGCTCGACGTCCGCGAAGCCCCGGGCGACCAGGAGTGTCGTCGCGAGGACGGGCAGACCCACGAACACCACGACCAGGCCCGTCCCGGCGGAGAAACCGGCCACCATGAGGACGAACCAGATGACGGAGAGGGGAAAGCCCACGACCAGGTAGCGGGTGTCGGAGCCGATGCGGCGGAGGAGGGTTCTCATACCGCCAACGCTATGAGTACAGGCCACCGCAATCGACCCTGCGCACCCGCTTACCGGGGTGGGGCCAGCACTACCCCCGAGGGTGGGGAGATCCGGCGAGAAGAGTGCTGCGTGCGTCACTGCGCCGCCGGGGTTCCGGCAGGAGGCTTTTCACACAGCCTTTCCCGAGGTTTCCACTCGCCCTCCCGAAGAATCGAGACCCCCTTGACCGCCGTGATCCCCGGCCCGGCAACACGTCCGACAGCCCGCACGGCACCGGTGTCCGCCGGTCGTGACCCGTTCATCGACGTGCTCCGCGTGTTCGGCATGGCCCTGGTGGTGCTCCAGCACTGGAGCATGCCGGTGCTCTCCTTCGCCGACGGCCGGATCACCACCGGCAACGCGCTGGCCACCGGGAACGGCTGGATGATCACATGGATCGGCCAGGTGATGCCGCTGGTCTTCTTCGCCGGGGGTGCGGCGGGTGCGATCAGCAGGCGCGCCGCCGTACGGCGCGGTGAGGCCGCTCCCGCCTGGCTGGCGACGCGCCTGCGCCGCCTGGCCTGGCCGGTGGTGCCGCTGGCGGCGGTCTGGCTGCCCCTCCCCCACCTGCTCCTGACGCTCGGCATGCCGGAGCAGCCGGTCATCACCGCCTCGCGGCTGGCCGGACAGCTTCTCTGGTTCCTGGCGATCTATCTTGTCGCGGTGGCGCTGACCCCGCCGATGCTCAGGCTCAACATGGCGTACGGCTGGCGGGTGCCGGCCACGCTGGCGGCGGGGGCGGTGGCGGTGGACCTCCTGCGCTTCACCAGCGGTCTGGACGTGGCGGGTCTCCCCAACACCGTGCTGATCTGGCTGACGGTGCACCAGCTCGGCTTCCTGTACGCCGACGGGCGGCTGGGCCGCCCCTGGATCCTGGCGGCGGCCGGGTACGGTCTGGCCGCGGCACTGGTGACCTTCGGCCCCTACCCGCTCAGCATGATCGGGATGCCGGGTGCCGCCGTCTCCAACATGGCACCGCCCACGCTCGCGCTGCTCTCGGTCGGGGTCGGCCAGATCGGGCTGGCGCTGGCGCTGCGCCGCTGGATCGTCTCATTCGCGGAGTGGCCCGGGGTGTCTAGGGTGCTCGGCTGGGCCGGCGGCCGGATGATGACCCTCTATCTGTGGCACATGAGCGCGCTGTTCGTCATCGTCTCGATGGTCGTGGTGGGCCTGGGAGTCTCCACCCCCGAGCCGGGCACCTCGGCCTGGGTCTCCGGCTGGCCGCACTGGCTGCTCATGCTCGCCCTGGCGATGTGGCCGCTGCTGCGGGGTCTCGCGCGGTTCGAGACGCCCCCCTCGGCCAGGCCGTACACCGGGGGAATGGCCAGGATCGTCGTGGCCACCGTGCTGGTGGGACTGGGGCTGCTCACACTCACCGCGATCGGCTTCGTCCCGGGGACGGCTCCCCTGCTCGGGGCGGGCGCGATCGTGGCGGGCCTGGCGCTCACCGGCCCGTCCTTTCGCACCTCGCCCGCCTCACGGGCGGGCGTTCCCGGACCGCGTCCGCTCCCGGATCACTCTCGGCACGCCTGACGACTCCGGCACCTCAGCCGACATCAAGTCCTTTTAGTAACTGTTTATGCCAAAAAAAGTGATCATAACTACATAACGTTACATATTTTACGCGAAATGTAATGCCGACCATCGCCGCCCCCGGTTCGACCACCACAAGTTCTTCGGCAGTATTGGAACTGTGAGCCTTGTAGACCGCCTGCCAGAAGAGATCGACGCCGACCCCGATGCCATCTTCGACGCCTTCGTCGAATGGAACTCCGAGCGAGGGCTGACCCTCTACCCCGCACAGGAGGAGGCGCTGATCGAGGTGGTCTCGGGGAACAACCTGATCCTGGCCACCCCCACCGGCTCGGGCAAGAGCCTGGTCGCCGCCGGAGCCCACTTCACCGCGCTGACCAAGGATGTCCGCACCTTCTACACCGCCCCGATCAAGGCACTGGTGTCCGAGAAGTTCTTCGACCTGTGCGAGGTCTTCGGCACCGAGAACGTCGGGATGATGACCGGCGACGCGAGTGTGAACCCCGGGGCGCCGATCATCTGCTGCACCGCGGAGATCCTCGCCAACGTCGCACTGCGCGACGGCGCACAGGCCGACATCGGCCAGGTGGTGATGGACGAGTTCCACTTCTACTCCGAACCCGACCGCGGCTGGGCCTGGCAGGTGCCGCTCCTGGAACTGCCGAACGTGCAGTTCGTTCTGATGTCGGCGACACTGGGCGACGTCACCAGGTTCGAGGAGGACCTCACCCGGCGCACCGGCAGGCCCACCGCCGTGGTGAAGAACGCCGAGCGCCCGGTCCCGCTGGTCTACTCCTACCGGATGACCCCCCTCCACGAGACGCTGGAGGAGATGCTCACCACCAACCAGTACCCGGTCTACGTCGTCCACTTCACCCAGGCCTCGGCCATGGAGCGGGCGCAGGCGCTGATGAGCATCAACATGTCGACCAAGGCCGAGAAGGAGGCGATCGCCTCCATGATCGGCCACTTCCGGTTCACCACCAGGTTCGGCAAGGCGCTCTCCCGCCTGGTGCGGCACGGCATCGGCGTACACCACGCCGGGATGCTCCCGAAGTACCGCCGCCTGGTGGAGCGGCTCGCCCAGGCGGGCCTGCTGAAGGTCATCTGCGGCACCGACACGCTCGGCGTCGGCGTCAACGTCCCGATCAGGACCGTGCTCTTCACCGCGCTGTCGAAGTACGACGGCAACAGGGTGCGGCGGCTGCGCGCCCGCGAGTTCCACCAGATCGCCGGACGGGCCGGGCGGGCCGGATTCGACACCATCGGCTACGTCGTCTGCCAGGCCCCCGACCACGTGGTGGAGAACGAGAAGGCACTGGCCAAGATCGGCGACGACCCCAAGCGGCGGCGCGGATTCGCCCGCAAGAAGCCGCCGGAGGGCTTCGTGGGCTGGAGCGAGGAGACCTTCGAGAAGCTGCAGAGCGCCGAACCGGAGCCGCTGAACTCCCGGTTCAAGGTCAGCAACGCCATGCTCCTCGCGGTGATCAACCGGCCCGGCGACTGCTACGCGGCCATGCGCCACCTGCTCACCGACAACCACGAGGACCGCAAGTGGCAGCGGCGGCACATCAGCCAGGCCATCGCGATCTACCGGTCGCTGCTGGCCGGAGGCGTGGTGGAGAAGCTGGACGAGCCCGACGAGCACGGCCGGATGGCCCGCCTGACCGTCGACCTGCAGGAGGACTTCGCGCTGAACCAGGCGCTCTCCACCTTCGCGCTGGCCACCCTCGAACTGCTCGACATCCAGGCGCCGAACTACGCCCTGGACATGGTCTCGATCATCGAGTCGATTCTCGACGACCCTCGCCAGATCCTGTCCGCGCAGCTCAACAAGGCACGCGGCGAGGCGGTGGCGCAGATGAAGGCCGACGGCATCGAGTACGAGGAGCGGATGGAGCTCCTCAACGAAGTGACCTATCCGATGCCGCTGGCCGACATGCTGCTGGGCGCGTACGAGACCTACCGGCGCGGCCATCCCTGGGTGGGCGACTACACGGTCAGTCCCAAGAGCGTCATCCGCGACATGTACGAGCGGGCGATGACCTTCGCCGACTACGTGCAGTTCTACGAGCTGACCCGGTCCGAGGGCACGGTCCTTCGCTATCTCGCCGACGCCTACCGCACCCTGTCGCGGACCATCCCCGAGCACCTCAAGACCGAGGACCTGGTCGACCTCATCGAGTGGCTCGGCGAACTGGTCCGGCAGGTCGACTCCAGCCTGCTGGACGAGTGGGAGCAGCTGCAGAACCCGACCGGGGAGCTGGAGGCGCCCTCCCTGGAGGAGAGCACCAAGCCGGTCACCGCCAACACCCGCGCGTTCCGCGTGCTGGTCCGCAACGCGATGTTCCGCCTGATCGAGCTGGCCGCCCTGGAGAACGAGCAGGAACTGGAGCAACTGGCCCCCGACGTCGACTGGGGCGCCGCGCTCGACGCCTACTACGCCGACCATGAGGAGATCGGCACCGGCCCGGACGCCCGGGGGCCCGGCCTGCTCCGCATCGAGGAGGAGAAGGAGTTCTGGCGGGTCCGCCAGGTCGTCTCCGATCCGGCCGGCGACGGCGACTGGGGCATCGACGCCCAGGTCGACCTGGCCGCCTCCGACGAGGAGGGCCGCGCCGTGGTCCACGTCATCGGCCTGAACCGCCTCTGACATCCCCGAGGCGGGCCCGCCGCCCGATTGCCCGAGAGCGCGGAAACACCGGGCTCGACCGGCGAGAATGACGGGATGAGCGACGAAGCGATCAGGCAGGTGCTCGGCCTGCTCTACCAGGAGGACACGCTACGGGTGCTGGCGACCCTGGCACTGGGCGGCAAGCCCGAGGAGGAGTCCGGCCTCGACCGGGAGGCGGTCAGGCGCGCGCTGGACCGCCTGGAACGCGGCGGGCTCGCCGTTCGGGGGGAGGGCGGCGAGTGGCAGGTGCGGCGCGAGCGGTTCCGCGAGCTGCTGCACACCACGGCCAGGCCCGCGTCCCCGGTCTCCCCCGAGGAGAAGGTGCTGCGCTCCTTCCTCGTCGAGGGGCGGCTGCGGGCGATCCCCAGCAAGCGGGACAAGCAGTTGATCGTGCTCGACTACGTGGTCCAGGTCTTCGAGCCGGGGGTCCGCTACCCGGAGAAGGAGGTCAACGTCGCACTGCGCGCCTTCCACGACGACTACGCGGCGCTGCGCCGCTATCTGGTCGATGAGGGCATGCTCACCAGGGAGAACAACGTCTACTGGCGCAGCGGCGGCTCCGTCGAGGCTTGAATCAGCCGTAGTACCTCCTCGCGCCGTCGTGCAGGGGCACCGGCTCGGTCTTCTGCGCGTTGTCGCGGCTGATCTCCCCGGCCACAGGGTGGATCTTCTCCAGCTCCGCTCTGCGCTCGAAGAGCAGCCTCGTCAGGCTCTCCACCAGGGCGGGGTCCATCTTCTCGTGCACCACGAGCAGGTTGGGCACCGAGATGGTCGACACGTCCGAGGGGGTGTCGTAGACGTCCTTGGCGATCGTGCCCGGGGCGTACGCCGAGCCGTGCTCGGCGCGCATCGCGGGCAGCACCCCGTCCAGCGGTACGAAGGCGACCTGCCCCCCAAGCGAGGTCAGCAGATCGGTGATGCCCGGTGTCGGCAGGCCACCCGACCAGACCAGGGCGTCGAGGTCACCGTCCTTGAGGGCCTGCACACTCTCCGGCAGTCCCAGCGACTGGCGGGTGACGTCCTCCTCCGGGTCGAGACCGGCCGCCTTCAGCAGGCGCAGCGCGATCACCTCGGTGCCGGAGTTGGGCGAGCCGGTGGAGACCCGCTTGCCCCTGAGGTCGGCGACGGATCTCACTCCGGAGCCGGTGGTGGCGACCACCTGCGTGTGGTTGTCGTAGAGGCGGGCGACGGCGCGGATCGGCTGGGGCGCGCTGAAGGCGCCTTTGCCCGTGACGGCGTCGGCGGCGGAGTCGGCCAGGGTGAAGGCGATGTCGGAGTCACCCCTGACGACCCGCTGGATGTTCTCCACCGAGGCGCCGGTCGCCTCGGCCGTGGCCTGGTAGCCGGGGATGTTCTTGCCGATCTGGTCGGCCAGGCCCCCGCCGAGGACGTAGTAGACGCCCGTGGTGTTGCCGGTGGCGATCGACAGTCTCTTGCCCGTGGCCTGGTCGGCCGACCTGTCTCCGCCACAGCCGGCCAGGAACAGCAGCCCCGCCGCCAGCAGGGCGATCCCGCGTCTGACTGTCAATGCTCCGCCTCTCGTTCGCGTGTCACCAGATGGAGGGAGACGACCACGGCCAGGAGCACCGCTCCGGCGAGCGCGGGCAGCGGCGACAGGAACAGCAGCAGGATCGCCGCCACCGCGCACAGCGCCCGCTCGACCGGCCCCGCCGGACCGAGCAGCCGCCCGCCGGTGGCGGCGGCCAGCGCGGCGACCGCCACCGCCGAGACCGTCGTGGCCGCCAGGATCTCCCCGAACGTGCCCTGGGCCAGCAGCCCGGCCCCGCCAGGGGTCAGCACGAAGGCGAAAGGCACCAGGAACGCGGGAAGGGTGTACTTCCAGGTGGTCATCATGGTCCGGTAGGCGTTGCCCCCGGTGATGGCCGAGGCCGCGAAGGCCGACAGCGCCGTGGGCGGACTGACCTCCGACAGCACCGCGTAGTAGAAGATGAACATGTATGCCTCGGCCTGGCTGACACCGAGATCCGTCAGCGCGGGTCCGATGACGACCGCCGCGATGACGAACGACGCGGTCACCGGCACCGCCAGACCGAGCACGAGCACCGCGACCGCGCACAGCAGCGCGGTGACGGCGAGGAGCCCGCCCGAGGCGCCGACGATCAGGGAACTCGCCTTGAGGCCCAGCCCGGTGAGCGTGACGACGGCGACGATCAGTCCGGCGGCGGCGCAGGTCGCCGCGACCGGCAGCACCCCGGTCGTCCCCGCGGCCAGGGCCCTGGCCGCCCTGCGGGGGGTCAGGGCGTGCTCGGAGTCGAGGAAGGAGAGCGCGAGGGCGAGCAGCGTGGCGTACACCACGGCGCGGAACGGCGACTGGCCGAGCGCCATCAGGACGACGATCACGAACAGCGAGCTGAAGTGGTAGCCGAACCGCCTGATCAGCGGCCAGAGGCTGGGCGCGTCCACCTCGACCGCCCGTGTCCCGTACCTGCGGGCGTCCATCTCGATGGCCAGGAAGATGCCCAGGTAGTACAGGACGGTGGGAATGGTGGCGTAGAGCAGCACCGTCAGGTAGCTCACCCGCATGTACTCGGCGATGATGAACGCCGCGGCGCCGAGGGTCGGGGGCGACAGGATCGCTCCGATGCCCGCCGCCGCGAGCACTCCGCCCCCCTGCTCGGGCGGGTATCCGGCCCGGCGCAGAATCGGCCAGGCGACGCTGCCCACGCTCACCGTCGTCGCGACGCCGGAACCGCTGACCGTACCGAGCAGGAATCCGGCGAGGGTGACCGTGCGGCCCGGCGCCGAGCGCGAGCGGCGGAACGCGGCCAGTGAGACGTCCACGAAGAACTTCCCCGCCCCGGAGTGGTCGAGGACGGCACCGTAGACGGTGAACAGGATGATGTAGGTGGCCGCCACGTCGAGCGGCACGCCGTACACGCCGTCGGTGCCCATCACGAACGAGACGACGATCCGGTCAAGGTCGTAGCCGCGGTGCCCGACGACCCAGTCGAAGGGCAGGTAGCCACCGTAGTAGGCGTAGGCGGCGAACCCGACGCAGACCGCGGGCAGTATCCAGCCGACGGTGCGCCGGCAGGCCTCAAGCACCAGCAGGACGATGACCGCCCCGGCCGCCACGTCGAGGGTCGTCGGCTCGAAGGCGCGCCGGATGAAGTCGTCGAAGACCGCCAGCGGGTAGAGACAGGCCACGAGCGCCAGCGCGGCGAGCGCCCAGTCGTCGGCGCCCGGCCGGTCGGTGCCCCGCCGCCCCGGCTTGTAACAGACGAAGGTGAGCGGCAGCACGACCGCGAGGAAGAGCATCCGGTATGGGAGAACGGGGCCGGGCCGGAACACGCGGTAGAGGACGTACAGCGACAGGCCGAGGGCGACCAGCGTGACGGCCTGTGCCACCGGGCCGGAGAGGCGCCGGGCGGGCCGTTCCGCGTCGAACTCCGCGATCAACTCATCCGCTGATGTGGTGCTCGTCAACCGTCGTCTCCACGTGTGAGCCGCGATATTCGACTGCAGGTTATCGAGAAGGTTGACTCTCATCTGTCAGAACGGGTCACAGTCGCGTCACGCCCGCCCCGCGGGAGACCTCTGCCCGACGGCGTGGCGAGGCGAGCGTCAGGCGGCGGGATCGAGACACACGACCACCGATGCCGGCCGGTCAACGGCACACGGCGAGGCTCGACGGTGGGAGCCGCCGGAGGGAGGGCGCGGTCAGCCGCCCGAGGTGTCGGTCTCGGCGTCGGCGCAGGGGACCGCGCGGTCGTAAGGGTCGTCGAGCCAGCCGGCGGGCAGGTGAACGCGGTCGCGCGGGTTGGTCTTGCCCCGGGGGACGTCCACGCCCTCGGGCCAGGGCTGGTCGGCGTCGAGTTCGGCGAGCCCCTCCCGCAGGCCGGCCAGGGTCTCGGAGGTGGCCAGGCGGCGACGGAGGGCGGAGCCGACGGTGAAGCCCTTGAGATACCAGCCGACGTGCTTGCGGAAGTCGGCCACGGCGTGCGGCTCGCTCTCGAAGCACTCGGCCAGCAGGGTGGCGTGCCGGTCCATGGTCGCGGCGACCTCGCCCAGCCGGGGACGGAGCCGCACGTCGCCGCCCTCGCACATGGCCGCCAGATCGGCGAAGAGCCACGGGCGCCCCAGGCACCCCCGGCCGACGACGACGCCGTCGCACCCGGTCTCGTCCATCATGCGGCGCGCGTCGCCGGCACTCCAGATGTCGCCGTTGCCGAGCACCGGGATCTCCGGCACGCTCTCCTTGAGCCGCGCGATCGCCTCCCAGTCGGCGGTTCCGCCGTAGTGCTGGATCGCGGTGCGGCCGTGCAGCGCGATCGCGGAGACGCCCTCCTCCACGGCGATCCGCCCGGCGTCCAGATAGGTCAGGTGGTCGTCGTCGATGCCCTTGCGCATCTTCATGGTCACCGGCAGCGTCCCGGCGTTGCGCACCGCCTCGCGCAGGATCCCCCGGAGCAGGTTCCGCTTGTACGGCAGGGCGGAGCCGCCGCCCTTGCGGGTCACCTTGGGCACCGGGCAGCCGAAGTTGAGATCGACGTGGTCGGCCAGGTCCTCCTCGGCGATCATGCGGACGGCCCTGCCGACCGTCACCGGGTCGATCCCGTAGAGCTGGAGGCTGCGGGGACGCTCGTCGGGCTCGAAGCGGATCATCTTCAACGTCTTGGGGCTACGTTCCACCAGCGCCCGTGTCGTGATCATTTCGCAGACGAACAGACCGCCGCCCTGCTCCCGGCAGAGGGCGCGGAACGCCGTGTTGGTTATCCCGGCCATCGGGGCGAGGACGACCGGCGGCCACACCTCCAGCGATCCCAGTTTCAACGACTCCACCTGGCTTTTCTACCGCACCGCGACGGACGGGACGAATCATCCGCTGGATATGGTGTACCTGGCGTAACCCGACGTGACATGGGAGGCCGCGGATGCTGCTGCGACTGCGGATCGCACTGCCCGACCAGCCGGGCTCGCTGGGGAAGGTCACCCGCGTCCTCGGCGTCGCGGGCGCGGACATCACCCAGGTGGTCGTCCTGGAGCGCGGCGAGGGCCGGGCGCTGGACGACATCACCGTCTACTGGCCCGACTCCGCTCCCAGGGAAACCCTGGTCGAGGGGTTGGAGAGCGTGCCGGGGGTGACGATCGAGGGTGTCTGGAGCACGCGCGAGGCACCGGGCACCTACCCGGAGCTGGAGATCCTCAAGTACATCACCACGGCGGGCGATCGGGCGCTGGCCACCCTGATCGACTCCATGCCCGTGCTGTTCAGCGCCGACTGGGCCGCGGCGGCGACCGAGAAGCTCCCTCGCGCGACCGTCCACTCCAGTTGGCGGGCTCCCGAGCAGGTCCCCTTCCCCGCCGAGACCCCTGCCCGCCCGACTTCCTTCACCCTCGACTCCGGCCTGCACGTGATCGCCGCCCCGCTGCCCCCGCTGGCCCTGACCTTCCTGCTGGCCCGCGCCGACGGCCCCGCCTTCCACCGCATCGAGGTGCACCGCCTCACCCGCATCCTGGAGATCTTCCTCACCCTGCCCGCGGTGGAACGCGCCGTCGTCCGTCAGTTGCGCCACCAGACCGGTTGAGCCGCCTGCGGCCACCGGGCGGGCGGCCGAACGTACGGTTACGCAACCGCGCGGAAAACCCGCTAGAGTTCTCTCGTCGCCACCGGGAGCAAAACCCGGAGGAAACACGCGGAAGTGGCTCAGTGGTAGAGCATCACCTTGCCAAGGTGAGGGTCGCGGGTTCGAATCCCGTCTTCCGCTCGAAGGGTCTTCGGGCTCTCACTCCGGTGGAGTGGCCGAGAGGCGAGGCAACGGCCTGCAAAGCCGTCTACACGGGTTCAAATCCCGTCTCCACCTCTGGTCCTTCCCCATGCGGACGATTAGCTCAGCGGGAGAGCGCTTCCCTGACACGGAAGAGGTCACAGGTTCAATCCCTGTATCGTCCACCCACATCAAAGGCCGTTTCCCCCAGCGGGAAACGGCCTTTTTCGATCTTCTGAGCGACCAGGCCGCCTTGTCCCCGGCGGCGAGGGCCGGATCCGGTCGCCGCGCTCCGGGGCCTTGGCCCGCACCGGCCTTCGGCGGGCACACCACCGCTGTCAGCCCGCCGGGTCGGCTTCCGCGGCATGACGTCGCCGTGGCCGCCAAAGGCGGGTCCTTCCGCGTGTGCCGGCCCGGACACGGACGAGCTGACACCTCACCGAGCCCACAGGAGTCCCCCGGCGACGCGCACCCGGCCGATGACGCCCGCGCCCGTCTACTTGAGGACCGTCGTGGCCGTTGACATGCCGGTCCAGCGGCCCACAAGTCACCTTCAAGACGGTCACGACACGCTCACCCCGAGTTGACCACGACGGATCTTCGCCGTCATCCCGGCGAACGTGGTCGCGTCCAGGTGTCCGTCCCATTCGCGGGGAGACAGGATCATGCGCAGGAGACACTGCGGCGGGGGCGGCTCCCATGCCGGTCCGCCGGCACGGGACGTGGGCCGGCACGATGCCCCGGCGGACGCCTGGCAACCGCCGCACTCTTCCTCGCGCGAGGTGAGCCGCCGATGAAGACCGCCGAGATCGTGCGCGTGACGTTGGGCAACGGGCTGCGGGTGGTCGTCGCGGAGGAGCGCTCCGCGCCCATCACGGGCGTCGCCGTCCACTACGACGTCGGCTTCCGCGCGGAGACCGAAGACAGGTCGGGCCTGGCGCACCTGTTCGAACATCTGATGTTCCAGGGGGAGGCGGGCAGCGAACTCGACCACTTTCAGCAGGTCGAGAGCATCGGGGGCTTCTGCAACGCCTCCACCCGGCAGGACTACACCGACTTCTACAACGTCGTCCCCGCCGAGGCCGCCGCCCAGGTGATCGCATTGGAGGCCGCTCGCATGCGAGCCCCGAAGATCACCGAGCGGGCCATCCTGGCCCAGACCTCGGTCGTGCGGGAGGAGGTCCTGGGCAAGATCCGCAAGCCCTACGGCGGTCTCCCCTGGCCCAGGCTGTCACCCGTGCTCTTCCGCGACTTCGCCAACGCGCACGACGGGTACGGCGACTACACCGCCCTCCAGCAGGTCACCCTTCAGGACTGTGAGGACTTCTTCGACCGCCACTACAGCCCGGCCAACGCCGTGGTGACGGTCGCGGGCGACGTCGAGGCCGACGCGGTGCTGGAGGTCGTCGGTCGCACGTTCGGGGAGATCCCGCCCCGGCCCGCCCCCACGCTCACCTCCCGCTGGGAGCCGGAACCGGCCGGGCGACTGGAGGCCGGGTACACCGACGCTCTGGCGCCGCTTCCCGCCTTCGCCATCGGCCACCGGGTGCCCGACCCGGCCACTGACCCGCGAGCCCACTTCGCGCTGGCCGCCCTCGCCGACGTGCTGGCCGGAGGCTCCCAGCCGCGGCTGCGTGAGCGACTGCGGTGTGAGACGGGGCATACCATCATCTTCTCCACCCGTGTCGGTCTGTTCGACTTCCTCGACGCCCGCGACCCCGACATGTGGATCCTCACCGCGGTCCATCCGAAGGAGTTGCCGGCCGAGCAGGTGCTGGCCGCCGTGGACGCCGAACTGGAGGAGATCGGCGCGCTCGGGCCCACCGGCGAGGAGGTGTCGCGCTGGCGCACCAGATGGGTCAACTCCCATCACCGGTCCATGGACCAGCTCGCCAACCGGGTGCGCATGATCGGGCGCTTCGAGCTGTTGTTCGGTGATCCCGGCCGCGTCGCGCGGCTGCCCGAGCTGTGCGCCGAGGTGACCGCCGCCGATGTGGCGGCGGCGGCGCGCGGCCTGCGCCCGGATTCCCGCGCGCTGCTCAGGGCCGTTCCCGAGGAGGGGCGATGAGTAACGCGGTCGTGGATCGCACCCTGGGGAACGGCCTGCGCCTGCTGGCCCTGCGACACGGCGTCACCCCCCTGGTCGAGGTGCGTCTTCACCTTCCCTCGCCCTGTCCGACCCGGGGCGCTCTGGCCGAGTCCGTGCTGCTGGCGGCCTGCCTGTCGCAACGGCAGGGCGCGGACGACGGCGTGGAGCTGAGCGTGGTGGCCGACGTCCACAAGACGACCGTCACCGCCTCCTGCTCCGTGCACGCCCTGGACTCCCTCATGTCGGCGCTGGCAGAGGTGGTGGAGGGGGTGCCCGCCGAGGTGGAGTCGGTGCGTGGACAACTGATCGCGCAGCTCAGGATGGTCAGGGCTCACCCCGACGTCGCGGTCAGGTCCGAGCTGGCGCGGCACCTGTTCGGCGGCCACCCGCTTGGCTTCCAGATGCCGGAGGATGACGAGCTGGCCGGGATCGCGGAGCTGCGGCGCCGACCGTTCGACCCTCGCGGCGCCGTCCTGATGATCCTCTCGCCGGACGACCCCGAGCAGATGGCCGACGCCGTGGAGAAGGCGCTGGCCGGCTGGCGGCCGCTCGCACGGAGCGCACCGCCGCTGCCGCCGCCTCCCGGGGTCGAGGGTGGCCGGCTGACGCCGCTGCCGCGGCCGGGCGCGCAGCAGTCTCGCATCCGGCTGCGCGCGCAGGCGGTGACCGCAGAGCACGAGCGCTATCCGGCGCTCTTCCTGGCCTGCAACGTCCTGGGCGGCTACCTCTCCTCCCGGCTGTCGAGAAGCCTGCGCGAGGACAAGGGCTACGTGTACGGCGTCACCACGTTCTTCGACCTCCAGCACGGCAGCGGGCTGCTGGCGATCGAGGCCGACACCGCGGCCGGCACCACGAGCGCCGCGATGGAGGCGCTGGCCGCCGAGCTCCGCGGGATGCGGACGCGTCCCCCCACGAGACAGGAGATCCAGGCCGCCCGCGCCTACGCCCTCGGTTCGATGGCGACCCGCCTGGCCCCGCGTGCCGCCTTCGCCTCCTCACTCGCCGACCTGGCCGCCAAGGGCATGGACCCGCTCTGGCTGCTCGGCTTCTCGCGCCGCCTGGCCGCCGTGACGCCGGACGCCGTGGCGGCGGTGGCCGAGGAGTTCCTCGCTCCCGAGCGCTTCTCCGGCGTGGTCGCCGCTGATCCCGAAGCGCTCCCCCGCCCCCTCACCCTCACCGAGCTGGAGTAGGGACACGACGGTCAGGACCGGGCGGTCGCCGCCGCCCGGCCGGCCGGTGACGCCCCGGCGGCGCGTCGCCGGCCGGGCGGGCCGCGGCGACCGCCCGGTGCAGACCGTCGTGTCCCAACACCCGCGCGGTGGGGGTGTGGGGGCCGGGGGGCGCGTCGGGTGGAGCGGCGTCCACGCCGGGGAAACGCA